>NZ_JBFBDO010000009.1:0-126625 GCF_040683335.1 Kitasatospora sp. NPDC093806 | reverse complement strand
GCGCCGCACCGGGCGTCCTGTGGCGCGGTCGAGGTGCGAGAGGCGGGCGAGGCGGTAGCGGACCAGGACCCGGTGCACGGTGGCAGGGTTGAGCCGCAGCAGGTAGGCGATGCGGGCCGGTCCCCAGCGGCGCAGGACGCGGACCTTGACGATCCGCCGCTCGGTACGGACCGGCAGCCGGCGCGGGCTGCGGTGCGGGCGGCTGGAGCGGTCGCTCATGCCGGCCTCGCCGAGCGTGCGGTAGCGGTCCGCCCAGCGCTTGGCCGTGGCCGGCGAGACCTGGAAACGCTCGGCGGCCCGGCGAAGCGGCCAGCCGTCCTCGACCACGCAGCGGGCCAGACGCAGGCGTCCGGTCTCGGTCAGCGGTGCGTTACGGTGTGGCATGAGGGCCTTTCTGAAGTCGGTGCAGATGTCGCAATCCACACCGAGCCAGAAGGCCCTCACTCATTTCAAGATCACCCGACCGTGAACCCCGTCACCAACCTCCGTGGTCAGAACACCTAGGGCGTGTCTGACAATTCCCGCCGGGCGCGCGACGCCTGGGCACGCACCTCGCCGCGTTGTCGTCGGTCGCCGATGCTCCGCATGGACTCCCTCCTCCGCCTTGCGATGCACGCACCCAGACGCCGCGCGCTGGTCCGACGCGAATTGTCAGACACGCCCTAGCGGCCGGGAACGAAGGAGAGTACGCGCAGCCCGCCGGGCGTCTCGGTGGTCGCCCTGCGCGCGAGTCCGGCGGTGGCGGCCAGCTCCTCGTACCGGTCGAGGGTGCGTTCGCGGCCGCCGAGGAAGAGGAACATCCCGAGGTCCATCGCGGTCATCGCGTACGGATCGCCCTGGTCGAGCAGTCGCTCGACCACCAGGACGACGGTGTCCGAACCGGCCGCCCCGGCGCAGCCGCGCAGGATACGCAGCGCGTCGGCGTCGTCCCAGTTGTGCAGGACGTTCACCAGGGTGTAGACGTCCGCCGGCGGCAGCGGCTCGAAGAAGCTGCCGGCCAGGGCCGTGAACCGGTCGCCGTGGCCGGCGGCGGCCGACCGCTCGCCGGCCGCGCGGGCGGCGTCCGGCAGGTCGAGCGAGGTCGCGCGCAGGCGCGGGTACGCGGACAGCAGGGCGTCCGACAGCACACCGGTGCCACCGCCGAGGTCCACCACGTGCCCGTCGGGTGGCCAGGGGTACGCCTCGACCAGTTCGGTGGCGAAGCTCTCGGCGTGGTGGCCGCGGAGCCGGTCGAAGGTGATCCCGGCCGGATGGTCGGCGAGGTCCTCGTAGAACGGTCTGCCGTGCAGTTCCCGGTACGGCGGCCGGCCGGTGCGCAGGGCCTGGAGCAGGCCGCCGGTCGCGGCGTCCAGTCGGGCACCGATGCCGTCCTGGTCGAGCCAGGGCCGCAGCCGCGAGGGGTGGCCGTCCAGCAGGGTGACGGCGAGGCCGGTCAGACCGTAGGTGCCGGGCCGGGGCTCCTCGAAGATCCCGCGGCACACCAGGAACCGCATGAGCCGCTCCAGGAGGTCCGGATCGGTCCCGGTCCGTTCGGCGAGCGCCGCGAGGCCGTCGTGGCCGGCCAGGATGTGATCGGCGAGCCGCAGGGTCGCTGCGGCGCGCAGGGCGACGGGGGCGAGTCCGCTCACGGCCTCGGCGAACTGGTGGGCGGGATCGTCACTCACTGCGGGGCTCCGGAGGGGCTGGTGGGGGACAGGGTGCCGTCGGGCCGGTCGTCGGGCCGGTCGTCGGTCGGGTCTCCGGTCCGGGCGTGGACCGGTTCGCCGTCCCGGTCGTCGATCCGGTCGGGGGTCCGGTCGCCGATCTGGTTGCCGAGCAGGAGGCGGTAGCGGTGGCTGGTGCGGACGAGGTGGTCGTGGTCGCCGGTCGCCACCACCCGGCCGTCGTCGACGACGAGGATGCGGTCGGCGTCCCGGACGGTGGAGAGCCGGTGGGCCACCACCAGTACCGCCGTGTCCTCGGGCAGGCCGCGCAGCCCGGCCATCACGGCGGTCTCGTTCTCGGTGTCCAGGCTGGCGGTCGGTTCGTCGAGCAGCAGCAGGGCCGGCCGGCTCAGCAGCGCCCGTGCGATGGCCAGGCGCTGGCGTTCACCGCCGGACAAGGACGCGCCGTGCTCGCCGACGGGGGTGTCCAGCCCCAGCGGCAGCCGGTCGACCAGCCGGTGCAGGTTCACCTGCCGCAGCGCCCGGTCGAGCGCCTGCGGCGAGGATTCGCCGCTGAGCACGAGGTTGTCGCGCAGGGTGCCGTGCAGGACGGCCGGATCCTGTTCGACCAGGGCCAGCAGCGATCGGGCCTGCCGGAGCGTCAACCCGTCGGCGGGGTGGCCGAGGTAGTGGATCGTGCCGTGCTGCGGGTCGTACAGCCGGCAGATCAGCGACAGGATGGTGGACTTGCCCGCCCCGGACGGGCCGACCACGGCGGTCCGGGTGCCAGGGGCGAGTGCGAAGCTGACGCCGCGCAGAGCCGGTCGCTCGCCGTACGCGAAGGCCACGTCGCGGAATTCGAGGATCGGCGCGCCGGGGGCGACCGCCTGCGGCCGGACCGGTGCGGTGGCGGGTTCCGCGGGCTCCGCCGGCTCGGCGTCCCAGCCGAGGCAGTCGTCGATGCGCTGGAGCGCCCCCATCGCGCGCTTCAGCGAGGCCAGCCCGTCCATCAGGTTGCCGAGCGGCATCACCAGGTAGGTGGCGTACAGCAGCAGGGCGATCAGGTCGCCGAGTTCGATGCTGCCGGAGGCCACCCGGGTACCGCCCAGCACGAGGACCAGGAGGAAGGAGCCGCTGGCGGCGAGCTGGGTGACCGGCGCGGCCGCCGCACCCAGCCGCGCCCCGCGGATGCCCGCCCGGCGGGCGGCCAGGGCGGAGGCGACGATGCTCTCGGACTCCGCCTCCTCGGCGCCGCTCACCCGGATCGTGCGCACCGCGGTGAGTCCGCGCTCCAGGTCGGCGGCGAACGAGCCGACGGCGGTCTGGGCCTGCTCGCCGGCGGCCCTGATCCGGTCGAGCGCGGCGGCCACGGCGAGTGCGGCGACCGCGAAGACCCCCAGCACGGCCAGGAAGAGCACCGGGTCGATCCGGAGCATCAGGACGGTGGCGCCGACCACGGTGAGCGCGCCCACCGCGATCTCGACCAGGCTGCGGTTGACCGCGTCGCGCAGCGCGGCGGTGTCGTTGCCGGCCCGCGAGATCAGGTCGCCCACGCGGTGCCGGTCGAGGACGGCGATCCGCAGGCGCAGCAGGTGCCCGACCAGCTGTCGGCGCAGCCGCAGGACGACGTTCTCGCCGGCACGTTCCAGCAGGTACCGCCCGGCCGTGTCGACCACCGTCTGGACCGTGAAGAGGCAGATCAGCAGTGTCACGGGGGCGGCCGGGGAGCCGCCGGTGCGGACCCGGTCGATGACCTCGCCGGCCAGCAGCGGCTGCGCCAGCCCGAGCCCCGAGGCGACGACGACGAGCAGCCCGGCGACGCCCACCGGTCCCGACTCGGGCCGGATCAACGCGAGCAGCCGGCCCAGCCCGACCCGCCCGCCGCCGGCATCGGCGGAGGCGCTCCCGGTCCCGGACCCGGAGGACCCGTCGGCGGTCCTACCCACGGCCGGCCCCGACCGTCATCAGCACCCGGTAGTCCTCGCTGCCGCCCGGCTCGGCCACGATCCGCCCGTCGGCCTCCACCCAGGCGTGCGCCGCGAACGGCGGAGTGGCGCGTACTCCGACGCACCACTGCGGCCATCCGCCGCGGAGGCGGCACAGTAGCGCGACCGCGATCGAGCGCGGCAGGCAACCCTGCCAGCCCGCGCACCGGGGGCTCGCCGCGCTGACCTCCCGGTAGTACGTCTCCACCTGCGGGTAGGGCGTGGCCCGGGCGCCCGCCGCCACGCGTCCCAGCACCGCGCGCAGCCGCCGGGGCGACAGTCTGGCCAGGAGCAGGCCCGCGAGGACGGCCGCCCGGACGGTGACCGCCCGGCCGGGACTGCCCCGGCGGGACCGGGGCACGGTCATGTCGACGCTCACGCGATCACCAGGCCGGCGGCACGCAACTGGTCGACCAGGGCCAGCAGGTCCGCTCCGGCGTGCTCGTCGGTGACGTCGTACGCGGCCGTGATCGCGGCCACGATCTCGTCGGTCCCGTGTCCGGCGAGCAGGTGCTCGGCCGCCAGCTGCCCGGTGGGGTTCAGCTGGTAGTAACGGCCGGCCCGCTCGTCGAGCAGGACGGCGCCGTAGTCGGTGGCCACCAGGGTCACGTCGTCACGCAGTCGGACTGGCATGGAGTCGCTCCTGTCGGTTTGTCGTGCGCTCCGCGGCGCGCAGCCAGAGTTCGCAGGCCACCGTGGTGAGCAGGGCGCCGTCGTCGAGCTGGGGTGCGTCGGGCTGAGCGCAGAGGGCGGTCAGCCGGTCCGCGTCCACCAGCCCGCGGGCCGCCAGGCGGGACTCCGCCCAGAGCGCGGTCAGGTCGGCGCCGTGCCGGTGCAGTCCGAGGGCGAGGTCGAGATCCCCGACGCCCTTGGTCGTCCGGGCGAGCAGCCGTTCGGGAAGGACCCCGGCCATGGCGTGGCGGAGCAGCGGCTTGTAGGCGTGTGGCTGGACCCGGTCCTCGATCCGTACCGAGAGCGCGGATTCGATCACCCGGTCGTCCAGGAACGGGGCCGAGATCGGCAGGCCGGCGCGGCCGGTGAAGTCGGCGAGGCTCCGGACCAGCCGGGCTCCGTCGCGGATGCCGTCCAACTCCAGGTGCCGGCCCGGGGTCGGGGCCAGCGGGTGCGCCGTGGCCGCGGCCCGGCCCAGTTCGCCGCGGATCAGGTCGACGGCGTGCGGCGTGACCCACTCGGGGAGTGCTGCGGGCACCCCCCAGGTGAGCAGCGGGGTGCGCCAGTCCGGGACCGGTCCCCGGCTGACGGTGGACCGGGCGAGCCAGCGGCGGTAGGAGCCGTTTCCGGCCAGCTGCCGGGCCACGGCGGACCAGGACCAGCCGAACATCCCGCGGTACGCGGTGATCCGGTGGGCCGCGGCCCAGGGGTGGGTGCGCAGCAGGTCGACCGCCAGGGTGGGGAGCCCGACGAACAGGTGGTCCCCGCCGTGGCCGGTGAGGTGCGCCTGGGAACCGGCCTGGCGGGCGATCTCGGTCACGGCGAGTACCCGCGAGCGTTGTGCGAGGGAGATGGAGGGTTCGTCCAGCCGCTCGCCCTCCGCGCCGGCGAGGTCGTCGTAGGCGAGCGGGAGTCTTTCGACGGGCAGGAACCGGTGTTCGAGGTCCGGGTTCAACGCGGCGGCGAGGGCTGCCCACTCGCGATCGTCGTCGAGCGGGTCCCGGCTGCCGGCGGTGACCGCCAGGACGGCCGGGCCGCCCTGCCGGGTGCGTTCGCGCTGGGCGAGGTAGCTGACCGAGGTCGAGTCGAAGCCGCCGGAGAGTTCGCTGCTGACCGGTCCACGGCCGGCCAGGTGAAGACGGACGGAGGCGGCCAGGGCGTCGTGGACGCGCTCCGCTCCGTCCGCTGCCGAGCGCGTGGGAACCGGCGGACGCCACCAGGGCCGAACCGTGACGGTCTGCCGGCCGTCGATACGCAGATGGCTGCCCGGCGGTGTCGACTCGATACCGAGCCAGGTGGTGCGCTCGCCCAGCGGGTGTGGCACGGGCTCCAGCAGTCGGACGGCGAGTGCGGCCTCGTCGACGGGTGCGCCGGACAATTCGGCGAGTGTCTCGGCCCGGTCGCCGACCAGCAGGGTTCCCCGGTGCCGGGTGTGGAAGATCCGGCGTACTCCGGACGCGGTGCCCTGGACCCGGATCACGCCGCCGATGATGGCCAGTACGTGGAAGACCCCGGGGAGCCGGACGAGCACGTGGTCCAGTTCGGTGATGTCCCGGCAGCGCCGGAGCGCGGCCTTCAACACCTCGTGCTCGGCCGGGCCGGGCCCGATGAGGACCAGCCGGTCGTCGCCGGAACGCACCTCGGTGAGGCGACCGTACGGGAGGTCGGCGAGGATCCAGGGGCGTCCGGAGGGATACGGCACCGGGCGAGTGGGGCGGAAGGGAAGACACCCGGCAACAGCGGATGCCGCATCGTGGTCTGGCAGCATCACAAAGCGGTCGGTGCCGCTGCCGGGTGCCTTCGTCACGCTATGCGTCCTCTCACGGGATGAGGCGGCCGACCAGCTGGTCGCCCTTGATCCGTCCGAAACCGGCGGTGGCGGTGGCGAACGTGCCGCGGGCCGTGAGCTTCGGGGCCTGGTAAGGCTTCTTCGTCTTCATCGGATTCACCTCCTTTGCTTCCTCGAACTGTTCGGGGTGTTGACCATCCTGCGGGGAGGTCATCGGTTCGCCTACTGTCGGCCGCGACAGTCTCTGGGTGTGTACGGCGGCGGCGAGGCAGACCCGGAGGCGGCTGTTCAGTCCCAGCTTTGCCTGGATATTGACGATGTGTGCCCGGACGGTCCGTTCCGTGATGAACATTTTCCCGGCAATGTCCAGATTGGTCGGTCCGTCCGCCAGCAATGCGAACACTTCTCGCTCACGCAGGGTGAGCCGGCCCACTCGGCGTAGGGCGGGGAGCCAGTGGAGTCCGTCTGCCGAGTCCTGAGAGTTCATCGATCCCCCTTTTTTCACCGGACACTCCAGCATTTCAGCATGTCAGAGGGAAGGGGAACCTCCGGGTCCGGTAAAGCCTTTTTGCCAAGGCATTTGTCGCGGGCGGCGAGAAATTTACCCCGCGAATCCCCCGCGGCTGCCTGGCGACCATTCGTCCGCCGATCGGCGGGGGTCGATCGGCGGGGTGGAATGTCGGAAATCAGGATGGCTGAATTCGGATGTGCGAACGCGGGAAAACCGTTGTGGCGCCGCCCACTGTCATGGCGCTTGCGGGGAGCTCACCGGAGCGGCAGGCCGTCGTGGTCCGGCTCACCGGGGCGTTCGGTGTCGTCAGGGGAGGACGTGCTGGGCTGGGGGCTTCGGTGGTGTCCGCTCGAAGGTGGCGCGGTCGTTCCCGGAGGTCCGAGTCGGGCACCGGCCGGTGCGGTACGACCTCGTCGATGCGAGGCTGTCGGTAGGCGGGGATGCACGGCTACCGGGCGGGGGAGCCTCTTCGACGTTCGAGCCCCGGCTCCGCCCGATGGGGCGGGCGGAGCCGGGGCCGGGGCCGTCGTTCAGGAGGAGAGGCGCTTCAGAGCCGCCGTGGCGATGCCTTCGACGGAGGCCGGGCCGACGGCGGGGCGGCCGGTCAGCTCGACGATGGCGACCCTGGTGCCGCTGCGCAGGACCGCGACCCCGCCGCTGAAGGCGCCGTCGCCGTTGTGGGCCGGGTACCAGCGGCCGGTGCCGCCGGCGACGGTCAGGGCGTGGGCCGCGCCGTAGTACCAGTGGCCGGCGGGCTCGTTCTGGCAGGCCTGGACGAGCGTGACGAGCCGCTGCTCCCAGGCGGCGGCCTCGGCCCCGGTGGGGGCGCTCGCGGCCGACTCGGTCAGCTGGCCGGCGGTGTCGAAGGTCCACGTCACCGAGGCGTAGCCGGTGGCCTTGCCCTTGGTCAGGTCGCGCATCGTCTCCTCGCCGGAGCACCCGGACAGCCCCTGGCGTCCGGTCAGCGCGACGGTCGCGCCGACCGGGTTCAGCCCCTGTCGGAGGTAGTCGTCGCTCTGGACGAGGGCGGCGGAGCCGAGCCCGAACGCGGAGGCCGCAGCCGGGGCCGGGGCCGCAGGCGTGGCCGTGGCCGTGGCCCCGGCCGGGCGGGCGGCGCTCCGTGCGGCGCCCTCGGCGGTGGCCGACTGGGTGCCGGCGACGCCGACCGTGATCAGCGCGGCGGCGAAGCAGGCCGCGGTGGCGGCGACCCGGTTGCGGCGAACGGACTTCTGCTGGACGGTCTGGTTCTCGGTCATCTGGTCCCCCTGCTGGTCGGGACGCCTGCTGCGTCCTCGTACAACCGGGGAGATGCCGCCGGGGAAGGGAAAGTCGGCGTACCGACCGGCTGTTTCACAGCTGTGACAGAGCGGCCCTGACGACGCGGTCCATCGCGGCCGTCCCCAGGCAGGCCTCGACCTCCAGCACCCCGAAGTGGCTGCCGCTGCGCAGCACGGCGACGCCGCCGCACGGCTCCTTGCCCTCGGGCGCCCTGCCGGTGGTGTTGAGGGAGCCCCGGTACATGCCCATCCAGTTGGCGGTGACGTCCGGGGCGAGTCGCACCGGCATGGTCTTTCCGTAGACCCAGTGCCCCGGCACCGCCTCCTGACAGGGCACCTCCTCCAGCAGCAGCCGCTCGGCGAAGTTCTGCGCCCGGGAAGGGCTCGGGGCCTCGGCGGCGACCTGGCGGGCGACCTGGCCGCCGCTGTCGGTGGACACCGTGGGGTCGTCGGGATTGGTGCGGGTGCTGGTCATCAGCCCGCGGAAGTGGGCACCGCGCCCGCCCAGGGTCTGGGTGAGGGTCTTCTCGCCGGTGCAGGCCGCGTTGGCGTAAGCCCCGTCGCCGTACCGGTCGGCGACGCGGATCCGGCCGGTGTCGATGTCCGGGCCGAACACCGCGGGGCCCAGCAGGTTCGCGGCCGTCATCGGCCCGGTCGCACCGGTCACATCGGTCGCACCGGTCGCACCGGTCGCACCGGTCGGCGAGGCGGAACCGGAGCCGAAACCGTCCGGCGTCGCCGGAGCGGACGCGCCCCCCGACACCCCGTCGACCGCGGCACCCGACCCCGTCACCGCACCCGCCGCCGGGTGCGCGGTGGCGCCGGGGGGCGGTGGCAGCACGAACCGCCCGGTCGCCAGCCCGAGCACGGCGGCCGCCACCAGGGCGGCCGCGGCGGACCGGCGCCGGACGACGGCGTGGCCGCCGCCCGCCGCGGGAGCGCCGCTCACAGAGCGGTGGCCAGGCGCTCGCGCATGAAGCGGCGGGCCTGGTCGATGCGGTCCTTGACCGTGCCCAACGGCGTGTCCAGCTCCGCCGCCACCTGGACGTAGGTCAGGTCGCCCAGGTCGCGCAGCACGAAGGGCTCCACCAGGGTGGGGTGCCGCTCCTCCAGCGCGGCCAGCGCCTCCATCACGTCGAGCCGGGTGCCGGCGATGACGCTGGTGGTGCGCGGGTCGACGGACTCGGGGAGGTCGGCGTGGCTGTCCTCGGCGCGCCGGCGCATCGAGCGGTAGGTGGACCGGGCGGCGTTCGAGGCGATCACCGTCACCCAGCCCAGGAAGGAGCCGCGGCCGCCGTAGTCGCCCAGGTGCCTGCTGATGGACAGCAGCGCGTCCTGCGCGGCCTCCTCCGCGTCGGCGTGGTGGGGCAGGAAGCGTGAGCAGCGGCGCAGCACCACCGGCCGCAGCTTGGCCAGCAGGTACTCCGTCGACCCCGGGTCCCCCGCCTGAGCCGCCGCCAAGAGCCGTTCCAGCTCGCCTTCCTCGAACACCCGGATCCCCCGTTCCGTCCCGCCCGGCACCCCGCCGGGACCTCGCCCGTCGCCTTGCCCGCCGCCTTGCCCGCCGAACGGGAGTTCCGCGCTCCCCCCGACTCCGGCAGAATGCTGCCATATGCGCAAGCTCGGCCGTTACCTCCTCTCGGAGCGGCTCGGGGCCGGCTCCTTCGCGACGGTCTGGAAGGCCTTCGATCCGGAGCTCGACACCGAGGTCGCGGTGAAGGTGCTGGCCGAGAACTGGGCCGCCAACGCCGATGTGCGCGAGCGGTTCCTGGCGGAGGCGAGGCTGCTGCGCCGGATCGCCAGCCCGCGAGTGGTCCGGGTGCACGACGTCGGGGTGCAGGACGACCGGCCCTACTTCGTCATGGACTACGTGCGCGGCGGCACCCTGGCGGACCGGGTCGGGCAGTGCGAGCCGCAGGAGGCGCTGCGGCTGGCCGCGGAGGCGGGCTACGCGGTCCAGGTCCTGCACGAGGCGGGCGTGGTGCACCGCGACGTCAAGCCGTCCAACCTGCTGCTCGCCACCGGCCCCGAGCCCGCCGCGGTGCTGGTGGCCGACCTGGGCAGCGCGAAGCAGCTGGCCGACGCGTCCGGGCTGACGGTGACCACGGGCACGCCCGCCTACATGGCACCGGAACAGGCCTTCCAGACCGGCGGGTTCGACGGGCGGGCCGACGTGTACGCGCTGGCCGTGGTGGCCTACGAGCTGCTGACCGGGCAGAAGCCGTTCGGCCCGGGCGGACGCGCCACCGCCCTGATGACCGACCAGCCGACCGCCTCGACACTCCCGGTCCTCCCGGCCGGAGCGGAGCTGCCGCCGAACGTCGCCCTGCTGCTGCGGACCGCGATGTCCGTCGAACCGGCGGACCGCCCGCCGACCGCGCGGGCCTTCGCGGACGCGCTGCTGGCCCCGGTCCCGCAGCTCCAGCCCCCCGAGCCCGCCCCGGCCGGCCCCGGGTGGCTGACCCCCCGCGCGGTCGGTCTGGCGTCGGTCACGGTGTTCACGGCGACGACCCTGCTGAGCTGGCTGCTGCGCTGACTCCGGCCGGGGGCCGGTCCGGCGATGGTGTCCCTTCAGAGGGCACCCGGCCGCCGAGGCCTGCCGTAGGGTCGGTGGCATGCGACTGAGCACCGTGATCCTCCCCATCCACCGGTGGAGCGAGGGGCAGAAGATCTGGCGGCGGGCCGAGGAGCTCGGGTTCCATGCCGCGTACACCTACGACCACCTGTCGTGGCGGTCCTTCCGGGACGAGCCGTGGTTCGGGTCCGTCCCGACGCTGACCGCGGCGGCCACCGCCACCGAGCGCCTGCGCCTCGGCACCCTCGTGACCTCGCCGAACTTCCGCCATCCGGTGACCCTGGCGAAGGACCTGATCACGCTGGACGACGTGTCCGGCGGGCGGCTGACGCTGGGGATCGGCGCCGGCGGCACCGGGTTCGACGCCACCGCGATGGGGCAGGAGGCCTGGTCGCCGAAGGAGCGGGCCGACCGGTTCGGCGAGTTCCTGCCGCTGCTGGACGAGCTGCTGCGCAACGACTCCACCACCCGCGAGGGCACGTACTACTCGGCCGTCGAGGCGCGCAACATCCCCGGCTGCGCGCAGACCCCCCGGGTGCCGTTCTACGTCGCCGCGACCGGCCCGCGCGGCCTGCGGCTGGCCGCGGAATACGGCCAGGGCTGGGTGACGTACGGCGACGCGCGCGGCCCCGCGGACGTCCCGGTCGAGCAGGCGCCCGCGGTGATCGCCGCGCAGATCGAGAAGCTCACCGCGGCCTGCGAGGCCACCGGCCGCGACGTCGGCGAGCTGGAGAAGGTGCTGCTCCAGGGATCGACCGCGGAGAAGCCCCTGGAGTCGGTCGACGCCTTCGTCGACTGGGCCGGCACCTACCGGGAGCTGGGCATCACCGAACTGGTGATCCACTGGCCCGTCCCGGACTCGATCTTCGAGAACGACCTCGCCGTCTTCGAACGGATCGCCACCGAGGGCTTGGCCCAGTTGGGCTGATCCGCTGCGGACCGGGGCCCGCTCTGGCGCCCCGCTGACGCGGCCGGGTCGACGGGCCCGGCCGCAGCGGGCGGCATGGCAGGCTGGGTGATGAGGCATGACAGGTCGTCAAAGCCGTAACCCTCCCCGCTACACGCTGCTCCTGCCCCGGTGGGGTGGTGGGCCAGCACACTGGGCGGTCCGTTCCCCGTCACGGAAGGATCACCCATGGCGCGTTCCGAACACGCCCGGCTGCTCGGCCGGTTGGCCGCCGATCAGGCGAGTGCCGAGCGGCTGCGGATGCCGGTCGGCGAGTACCGGGGGCTGCGCGACGAGGCGCGCGTCGAGCCGGACGGGCCGTCCCGGCGGCAGCTGCTCGCCCGGGCCACCGCGCTCGGGCTGGGGGCGGCGGCGTTCGGCCTGGGCGGCGCCCGCCCGGCCCGGGCCGCCGAGCCGGCCGCCGCCCCGGCGCGGTTCACCGGCGCGGCGCCCCGGGTGGCGATCGTCGGCGCCGGCATCGCCGGCCTGAACGCCGCGCTCACCCTCGCCGACAAGGGCGTCGCCGCCACCGTCTACGAGGCGAACCCGGGCCGGATCGGCGGCCGGATGTACTCGGGCGGCGGCCCGTCCCACCCCGGGCTCTGGCAGAACGGCCAGGTGTCCGAGTACGGCGGCGAGTTGATCGACACCGGCCACCACACCGTGCGGCAGCTCTGCCGGCGCTTCGGGCTCGCCACCGCCGACGTCGCCGACGCCTACGGCTCGCAGGCCGAGCAGCACTTCCGGTTCGGCGGCGGCTACTACCCGCGGGCCCAGGCCGACGAGGACTTCAAGCAGATCTGGCAGGCGGTCAAGGCCGACGCCCAGGCCGGCGGCTCCGACCCGACCTGGGACGACCACAGCCCGGCCGCCGTCCGGTTCGACCGGATGTCCGCCCGGGAGTGGATCGACTCGCGCGTCCCCGGCGGGACGGGCAGCCGGCTCGGCGCGCTGCTCGACGTCGCCTACACCGTCGAGTACGGCGCCGACACCTGCGCGCAGTCCTCGTTCGCGCTGCTGCTGATGCTCTCCTGGCAGGCCCAGCCGGGCAGTTTCAACATCTGGGGCGGCTCCGACGAGCGCTACCACATCGTCGGCGGCAACGACCGGCTCCCGCTCGCCATCGCCGACGCGCTGCCGCCCGGCACCGTCCGGCGCGGCCACACCCTCACCGCGGTGGTCCGCAACGCGGACGGCTCGCAGACCCTCACCTTCGACGTCGACGGCGGCGGCACCCGCACCGTCACCGCCGACCACACCGTCCTCGCCGTGCCGCTGCCGATCCTCCAGCAGCGGGTCGACCTCAGCCGGGCCGGGCTGGACCCGATGATGACCGGCGTGCTGCGCGAGATGCGGATGGGCTACTGCACCAAGCTCAACATGCAGTTCGGCGGCCGCCCCTGGCGCGGCACCGGCCCCTGGCCCGGCGTCTCCACCGGCGAGTGCTTCGCCGACCTGCCGTTCCAGCAGGCCTGGGACGTCACCAAGGGCCAGCCGGGCGGCACCGGAATCCTGGTCCAGTACGGCGGCGGCTCCCGCGCCGGGGGCCTCACCCCGCCGGCCGCCTTCACCGACGCCACCACCCCGTACACCCGGGCCCTGGCCGGCAGCTACCTGCGCCAGATCGACACCGTCTGGCCCGGCACCTCCGCCGGCTGGAACGGCCGCGCCACCCTCTCCGCCTGGCACCTCAACCCGTACTCCTACGGCGCCTACTCCTACTGGCCGGTGGGCTACCTGACCAGCTACGCCGGCTACGAGGGCACCGCGCAGGGCCGCCTCCACTTCGCCGGGGAGCACACCTCGTACGACTTCCAGGGCTTCATGGAGGGCGGCGCCGAGTCCGGCGGCCGCGCCGCCGGCGAGATCCTCACCGCGATCGGCGCCTGACGAGCTCCCGGTGGGCGGCGGTCGGGCCCGCCGCCCACCGGAACGGCCGGATCCCCTAGGGGAAGCCGGGCGGGGCGTCATACCGCAGCAGCAGGCGGGCTCGTCATCCGAGCTCATGGCCCGGGCGGGGGGCGCGCACTACGGTGTGGTGCGTGTCCACTGTCATCAAGACGGACGGCCTCACCAAGAGGTTCCCCCGGGTGACCGCCCTCGATCAGCTCACCGTTGAGGTGGAGCCCGGGGTGGTCGGTCTGGTGGGGGCGAACGGGGCGGGCAAGTCCACACTCATCAAGATCCTGCTGGGGCTGGCCCCGGCGACCTCCGGGACCGGGCGGGTGCTCGGCCTGGACATCGCCACCCAGGGGTCGGAGATCCGCGAGCAGGTCGGCTACATGCCGGAGCACGACTGCCTGCCGCCGGACGTGTCGGCCACCGAGTTCGTGGTGCACATGGCGCGGATGGCCGGGCTGCCGGCCGCCGCCGCCCGCGAACGGACCGCGGACACGCTGCGCCACGTCGGCCTGTACGAGGAGCGCTACCGGCCGATGGGCGGGTACTCCACCGGCATGAAGCAGCGCGTCAAGCTCGCGCAGGCGCTGGTGCACGACCCCAAGCTGGTGCTGCTCGACGAGCCCACCAACGGCCTGGACCCGGTCGGCCGGGACGACATGCTGGCGCTGATCCGCCGCGTCTACACGGACTTCGGCATCTCGGTGCTGGTCACCACCCACCTGCTGGGCGAGCTGGAACGCACCTGCGACCACCTGGTGGTGATCGACGGCGGCAAGCTGCTGCGCTCCTCGTCCACCGCCTCCTTCACCGGCGCGACGGCCACCCTGGCCGTCGAGGTGACGGACCACCCGGACGACCACGCCCTGGACGCGAGCGCCGCCGTGCGCGACCGGCTGGCCGCTGCCGGGCTCTCGGTGCAGACCGACGGCTCGCGGATCCTGCTGGTCGGACTGGCCGGCGACGACACCTACGACACCATCCGCGACACCGTCGCCGACCTCGGCCTCGGCCTCGTCCGGCTGGAACAACGGCGGCACCGGGTCGCCGAACTGTTCACCGGCAACCAGGAGAACGAAGGAGGTGCCGCCGATGTCGCTGCCTCCTGAGCTCCGGCCGGCCGACACCGGCGTCATCCACGACATCGGCTACCGCGGCTACACCGGCCCCCGGCTCGGCCGGGCGTACGCCGCCCGCTCGCTGTTCACCCAGAGCCTGCGCGCCGCGTACGGCCTCGGGCGGTCCGGCAAGTCCAAGGTGCTGCCGATGATGGTGCTGGGCGCGGTCACCGTGCCCGCCGTGATCATCGTCGCGGTCGCCGTCGTCGCCAAGGCCGAGAAGCTGCCGGTCGACTACCCGCAGTACCTGAGCACGATCGGGCTGGTCGTCTCGATCTTCCTCGCCTCGCAGGCGCCGGTGCTGTTCTCCCGGGACCTGCGCCACCACACCGTGCCGCTGTACTTCTCCCGCCCGATCACCCGCGCCGACTACGTCCGGGCCAAGTTCGCGGCCATGGCCGGCGCCCAGCTGCTGCTGATGCTCGCGCCGCTGCTGGTGCTGTACGTCGGCTCGCTGCTGATCGGACTGGGCTTCGGCGACCAGACCGAGCACTTCCTGTACGGCCTGGTCGCGGCGGTGCTGTACGCGCTGGTGCCGACCTCGGTCGCGGTGGTGATCGCCGCCGCCACCCCGCGGCGCGGCTTCGGCGTGGCCGCGATCATGGGCTACCTGGCGGTCAGCACGGTCGTGGTCGGTGTGGTGGTCGGGATCAGCATCGACGGTCCCGACGGGGGGATCTCGGACTCCGCCCAGTGGGTCGCGCTGCTGTCGCCGGGCGGGCTGGTGGAGAGCCTGACCAACGAGCTGTTCGACCTCGGCTCCGGTCTGCAGCGGATGCACGCGCCGGGCGGGCTCGGCGTGCTGGTGTTCTCCGCCGTCGCCGCCGGGATGGTCGCGGGCTCCTACCGGCTGCTGCTGCGCCGTTACCGCGGTATCTGACCAACCACGTATCTGAGAGGGCGTCATGGCCACCATCACCATCGACAAGGTCTCCCGCTGGTTCGGGAACGTGGTCGCCGTCAACGACGTCAGCATGGCGATCGGTCCGGGCATCACCGGCCTGCTCGGGCCGAACGGGGCCGGGAAGTCGACCCTCATCCACATGATGAGCGGCTTCCTCGCCCCGTCCACCGGCGCGGTCACCCTGGACGGCGCGCCGATCTGGCGCAACCAGCAGGTGTACCGGCAGATCGGTCTGGTCCCCGAGCGGGAGTCGATGTACGACTACCTGACCGGCTGGGAGTTCGTCCTCGCCAACGCCGAACTGCACGGCCTCCCGCACCCCGGCGCCGCCGCCCGCAAGGCGCTGGAGCTGGTCGAGATGACGTACGCGCAGGAGCGGCGGACCGGCACCTACTCCAAGGGCATGAAGCAGCGGGTCAAGATGGCCTCGGCGCTGGTCCACGACCCCGCCGTGCTGCTGCTCGACGAGCCGTTCAACGGCATGGACCCGCGCCAGCGGCTCCAGCTGATGGAGCTGCTGCGGCGGTTCGGCTCGGACGGCCGCACGGTGCTCTTCTCCTCGCACATCCTGGAGGAGGTCGAGCAGCTGGCCCGGCACATCGAGGTGGTGGTCGCCGGCCGGCACGCCGCCTCGGGGGACTTCCGGAAGATCCGCCGGCTGATGACCGACCGCCCGCACCGCTACCTGGTCCGTTCCAGCGACGACCGCAGGCTCGCCTCGGCGCTGATTGCGGACCCGTCGACGGCCGGCATCGAGCTGGACTGGCACGAGAAGGCGCTGCGGATCCAGGCGGTGAACTTCCAGGGGTTCACCACGCTGCTGCCCAAGGTCGCCCAGCGGGCGGGCATCCGGCTGTACACCGTGGCGCCGGCGGACGAGTCGCTGGAGAGCGTCTTCTCGTACCTCGTCTCGGCGTAGCGCCGGGCCGGCCGGTACCGACGCGACCCACCAGAACCCCAGGACCTCAGGACCTCAGGAAGGCCGACCCACCATGAACCCGACCGTCGCCAGGCTGACGCTGCGCGGCCTGCTCGGCCGCCGCCGCGGCTTGCTGCTGCTGGTGGTCCCCGCCCTGCTGCTGCTCGTCTCGGCGCTCGCCGCGGGCGCCAGCGGGGACAAGCACGACCTCACCGTGAAGATCCTCGGCCAGCTGGGCCTCGGTACCCTGCTGCCGATCCTCGGCCTGGTCGTCGGCACCGGCGCGATCGCCACCGAGATCGACGACGGCTCGATCGTCTACCTGCTGGCCAAGCCGCTGCCCCGGTGGAAGATCATCACCACCAAGCTGGCGGTGGCGATCGGCACCACCTGGGCGTTCGCGGCCGTCCCGATGCTCTTCGCCGGGCTGCTGCTGTACGGGACGAAGGAGGGCCTGGCGGTCGCCTACACGGTGGCCGCGCTGGTGGCCGGGGCGGCGTACAGCGCGCTGTTCCTGCTGCTCGGCGTGGTCACCCGGCACGCGGTGGTGGCGGGGCTGGCGTACGCGCTGGTGTGGGAGTCGGTGATCGGCAACTTCGTCGAGGGCGCCCGGACGCTGAGCGTCCAGCAGTGGGGGCTGTCGGTGGCCGAGTCGGTCGCCGCCGAGGGCTCGATCACGGCGGACGTCTCGCTCGGCGCGGCCGTCCCGCTGCTGCTTGCGGTCACGGTGGTGGCGACCGTCCTGGCCTCGGTGAAGCTGGCCGGGCTCACCCTGGCCGCGGAGGAGTAGCGGCGGCCGGCTGCTGCGGCGCAGATTCTTCCTCGGGGAAGAACCTGCTCGGGAAAGGACTCTGCTCCGGCGCAGTATCTGCGCCGGAGCAGAGTCGTCCTCGGAGAAGAATCTTCTCCGATGCAGAAGCTGCATCGGAGAAGAGGAATCCTCAGAGCGTGCGGTTGCGCCCGGCGCCCCAGCCGGCGGCGGCGACCACGGCGGCCAGCACCAGCATCAGCGCGAGCGGGGTGGTCCAGTCGCCGGTCAGCTGGTGCAGCGCCCCGGCGCCGACCGGGCCGGCCGCCGCGACCAGATAGCCGACCGCCTGCGACATCCCGCCGAGCTGGGCGGCCCCGGCGGCACTGTCGGTCCGCAGCACGATGAACGCGAGCCCGAGGCCGAGCGAGCCGCCCTGGGCGACGCCCAGGATGGTGGCCGCGACCCAGGCGCCGGGCACCGGGGCGATCAGCAGGACGGCGATGCCGACCCCGTTGAGCCCGGCCATCACCACGGCCAGCGCCCGCTGGCTGGTCATCCGGCCGGCCATCAGCGGGACCAGGAAGGCACCGGCCACCTGCACCAGGTTGGAGAAGGCGAAGACCAGGCCGGCCTCGCCCCGGTCCATCCCCTGGTCGGCCAGGATGGTCGGCATCCACGCGACCAGGGTGTAGACCAGCAGCGACGAGATGCCCATGAAGAGGCTGATCTGCCAGGCCAGCGGCGAGCGCCAGATCCCCTCGATCGGCCGGGCCGACGCGGCCGGGGCAGTCGGGGCAGTCGGGGCGGCGGTACCGGCGGCACCGGTGGCGCCCCGCTCCAGCCGGGCCCGCAGCACCTGCGGCAGCCAGGCGACCGCCGCGACCAGCGCCAGCAGCGACCAGGCGCCGAGCGAGGCCCGCCAGCCGCCGCCGAGGGCGTGCTCCAGCGGCACCGACAGACCGGCCGCGAGGGTCGCGCCGACCAGCATGGTGGTCGAGTAGACGCCGGTCATCGCGGCGGCCTTGCCCGGGAACTCGCGCTTGACCAGGCCGGGCATCGAGACGTTCAGGACGGCGATCGCGACGCCGATCACCACGCAGCCGGCGTACAGCGCGACCACCGAGGGCAGCACCCGCAGCAGCACGCCCGCGCCGAGCACCAGGACGGCGCCCAGCACCACCCGCTCGGTGCCGAACCGCCGGGTCAGCCGCGGGGTGAGCGGGGCGCCGACGCCCTGGAAGAGCACCGGCACGGTGGTGATCAGCCCGCTCGCGGTGGCGGAGAGCCCGAAGGTGCGCTGGATCTCGCCGACCATCGGCGACACCGCCGCCAGGCAGGCGCGCATGTTCAGGGCGACCAGCAGGATGCCGGTCAGCAGCAGCGCGGGGTGGGCCAGCCGGCCGCGGACGCGCAGGGGCAGGGAGGTGGCGGTGGCGACGGCGGCGGTGGTGACAACCGGCTGCTGGGCACGGGTGACGGCCATGGGTGTGGTGCTGCTCTTTCGTGGAGTTCGGGTGCGCGGACGACGGAAGGGGGCGCCGACGGGCGGATCCGCTCAGGACCAGCCCCGGGCGCGCCCGGTCACTTCCGGGCGGCGATGGCGGCGAGGAGCTGCTCGACGGTCGCGGTGGGCTCGGCGAGCAGCCGGCGACAGGCCGCCTCGGCCCGGTCCGGGTCGCCGCTCTCGATCGCGTCGACCAGCGCCGCGTGGGTGGCGACGACCACCTCGGGCATCTCGTGGTCGCCGAACGCCGTCCGCATCGACTCGCGCACGGAGGCGCCGAAGTAGCGGTACACCTCGGTCAGCGCCGGGTTGTGCGCGGCCTCGACGACGGCCGTGTGGAACTCCAGGTCGTGCTCGACGGTGGCCTCGCGGCCGGCCCGCTCGGGGTGCGCGGCGATGACCTCGGCCTCGCGGGCCAGCGCGGCCCGCATCCGGACGATGTCCTCGGGCGTGTGCCGCAGGGCCGCCAGCCGGGCGCCCTCGGCCTCCAGCGCGGCGCGGACCTCCAGGACGTCCCGGACCCCGGAGCGCTGGACGCCGCGCAGGACGGCGGCCGGGTCGCTGGTGGAGCGGACGAAGGTGCCCTCGCCCTGCCGGGAGACCAGCATCCCCGCGTGCACCAGCACCCGGATCGCCTCCCGGACGGTGTTGCGCCCGATCCCGAGGCGCTCGGCCAGCTCGTGCTCGGTGGGGATGCGGGTGCCGACCGGCCAGACCCCGGCGCTCAGCTGCTCGCGCAGCTGCTCGATCGCGGTGTCCACCAGGGAGCGCCGTCCGGCGGTCTGCAGCGTGTCGCCGCCGTTGCCCGCGGTGCCTCTGCCCGCGTTCCCCGCGTTGCTCGCGCTGCTCATGGCGGCTCCTCCCCGGTCCATCGCTCAGCTGGGTCGTCGGTCATCCTACAACCGATTGCCCGGTCATCCTACAACTGCGGATGAACGTCGCGGGAACCGTCCACGGCGGGTCGGCGTTCCTCCGGTCGACACACCCCCCTGATGCGAGGAGAGCGTCCGCATGGTGTTCAAGAAGCTGCTCGGTGCCCTGGGCGTCGGCGGTCCCGGCGTCGACACCGTCCTGAGCACGCCGGTCGTGCAGCCCGGCGGGACGATGGCCGGGACGGTCGAGCTGACCGGCGGGACGGTGGACGCGGACATCCGGGGGATCACGCTGACGCTGGTCGCCCGGGTCGAGATCGAGCACGAGGACGGCGAGAGCACCGGGCTCTACCCGTTCGCGCGCTTCTCGGTGACCGAGCCGCTGAAGCTGGCGCCGGGCGAGAACCGCTCGATCCCGTTCGCCGTCCAGGTGCCCTGGGAGACCCCGGTCACCAGCATCGCCGGGCAGCGCCTGCACGGCATGCAGCTCGGCGTGCGCACCGAGGTCGACATCGCGGGCGCGCTGGACAAGGGCGACTCCGACCCGCTGGAGGTCGAGCCGCTGCCGGTGCAGCGCCGGGTGCTGGAGACCCTGCTCCAGCTCGGCTTCCGGTTCCGGTCGGCGGACCTGGAGGCCGGGCACATCCGCGGCACCGGGCAGACCCTGCCGTTCTACCAGGAGATCGAGTACTCCTCGGCGCCGCAGTACGCGCACGCCTGCAACTCGCTGGAGGTCACCTTCGTGACCACCCCGCACAAGGTCGAGGTGGTGCTGGAGGCCGACAAGCGCGGCGGCCTGTTCGGCGGCGGCGGGGACGTCATCCGCACCCACGTGGTCGAGCACGGCCAGGCCGACCAGGACCTCACCGGGCTGGTCGACGGCTGGATCCGCGCGGCGCTCTGACCCGCCGCCCCGGCCGGTGCGGCGGCCCCGCGCGGCGGTCCTGCGCGGCGTCCCCGCGCGGCGGTCAGCCGTAGGAGACGTTGCTGCAGATGTCGTCGTCGGCCGACCTGGCCTCGTTGACCACCTCGGTGGGCAGCGGGGCCGGGGCGCCGGACGGGCCGGCATCCGCCGAGGGGCCGGCACTCCCGCCCGCACCGGGACTCCCGGCGGCGTAGTCCCGGCCGAGCAGCAGGCTGATCCCGGCCGCCGACCCCGGGGCGACCGCGGCGCCCGGGAACAGCGCGGCGACCTTCTCCGCGTTGGCCCGCTGACCGGCCCCGTACTCGACGGTGGTGGCCGCCCGGGCGGTGCTGCGCGCGGTGGCCAGCCCGGCGACGGTGACCCTGGCCGACCGGAGCGTCTCGGCGGCCCGGGCGGCCAGGCCGGGGGCGTTGGTGCCGTTGTAGACGGTGACCCGGATCGGCGGACCGTCGGTGACCAGCGGCGAGGGCGACGGAGTGGGAGTGGCGGACGGTGACGGGGGCGCGGACGGCGACGGCGCGTCCTCCTGCCGGCCGGTGGCGTCCTGGCCGTCGATGGTCCGGTCGGCCTGGAGGGTCCGCCACAGGTTGTCGACCGCCGGGTGCACCAGGTCGATCCGCGCCCCGCTGTAACGCCAGGGCGTGGTCAGGAACTTGACCTCGTGCAGGTCGATGTCCTTCAGGCCGAGCGCGAAGTCCACCAGCTTGGCGGCCGAGTCGAGGCCCGGGTCGACGGTCATCGACCGGGTGGCCGCGTCGGCCAGCGGCAGCAGCGTGCCCGGGTTCAGTCCGGCGCCCTTGATCTTGGCCAGCAGTGAGGCGAGGAAGGCCTGCTGACGCTTCATCCGGCCGACGTCGGAGTCGTCGCCGATGCCGTGCCGGAGCCGGACGTAGTCCAGCGCCTGCTGGCCGGAGACCCGCTGGCGGCCCTTGGGGAGGACGACCTTGCCCTTCCGGCCGAGATTGGGGTTGATGTTCCCCTCGTAGATGTCGTTGGGCAGGCAGACGTCGACGCCGCCGACCGCGCCGGTCATCGCGGCGAAGCCCTCGAAGTTGACCTCGATGGTGTGGTCGACCCGGATCCCGGTGAGCCGTTCCACGGTGTTCTGGGTGCAGGCCGGGTTGCCGGACTCCGTGTTGCCCACCGAGAAGGCCGAGTTGAACATCTGCCCGGGCTGCTCCTTGGTCCACTTGCCGTTCGGGAGCTTGCAGCGGGGGATGGTGACCAGGGCGTCGCGCGGGATCGAGATGCCCACCGCGTGCCGGTGGTCGGCGTGGACGTGCAGCAGGATCGTGGTGTCGGAGCGGGCGCCGCCCTCGTCGCCGCCACCGAGGTCGCTGTTCCTGCCGGAGCGCGAGTCGGAGCCGATCAGCAGCAGGTTGACCGGCCGGTTGCCGTGGGAGTCGGGGCTGGCCTCGGGCGGGCGGTCGGGGGAGACGGCGCCCGGGTCGAAGGTCCGGAGGTTGCCGTTCAGCTTGTAGTACACGGCGCCACCGGTGCCGGCCAGCACGACCAGGACCCCGGCCACCGACCAGGCGATGATCCGCCGGGCGCCGCGCCGGCCGCTCCGCGCGGGGCCGCGCGGTCCGGCCCGCCTGCCGTCGGGGGGCCTGCCGTCGGGGAGCCGGTCATCGGGGAGCCGTCCGTCCGGGAGCGCGGCCGACCCGTCCCGCCGGCCGGCGCGGGCGGCCGCCCGGCCTCCCTCGGTGCCGCCGCCCCGGCCCGGGCGGCCGGTGGCGAGCCGGCTCTGGGCGGCGCGGCGGGCCTCGGCCCGGCCGCCGGGGCGCGGTGCCGGGACCCGGCCCGGGCTCTCCTCGGGCCGTCCGGTCCGGACGCCGCCGTCGGCGCGTCGTCGCCCAGCCGGTTCCGGCGGGCCCTCGTCCCACTGGCCTGACATGGCGCGCACCTCTCAGCGGCGGAAGCGGGCAACTCTGGGAGCATACAAACCCTTCCGCCGCCGCCCGGCCGTCGAATCCGGCCGCACCCCCGCCGACCCGCCGCTTCGGCGCAGCGGCTCACCCCAACGGCTGAACCCGTTTACGGTGCGGCGGAATTCACCCCGACGAGGGGCGTCACCTCGCCCGGGGCCACACCGTTCGGGGCGTGTTGCGCGGAGGCGCGCGGCCGGGGCGCGTGCCGCGCGGGACCGGGCTGTGGGGGCGCGTCGCCCAGGGCGCGCCGCTCGGCGTACGCCGTCCGGCCCGTCACCTCGCCCGGGCCCGCCACTCCGGCCGGGGCGTCAGCCGATCGGGTAGAGGCGCTCCAGGACCACCGCGACGCCGTCCTCGTCGTTGCTCACGGTCACCTCGTCGGCGACCGCCAGCAGTTCCTCGTGCGCGTTGGCCATCGCGACGCCGTGCTTCGCCCAGCCGAACATCGGCACGTCGTTGGGCATGTCGCCGAAGGCGATGGTGTCGGCGGCGCGCACGCCCAGCCGGCGGGCGGCGACGGCCAGTCCGGTGGCCTTGGAGAGGCCGAGCGGCAGCAGTTCGACGACGCCGGGGCCCGCCATCACCACGCCGACCAGGTCGCCGGCGGCGCGGCGGGCAGCCTCGGCGAGCTCGTCGTCGGAGAGGTCGTGGTGCTGGATGTAGAGCTTGCTGACCGGGGCGGCGAGCAGTTCGTCCTTCTCGGCCCGGACGACCGGCAGTTCGGAGCCGATCTGCAGCCGGTAGCCGGGGCCGGCCAGGACGTCGCCCTCCAGGCCGTCCTGGTTGGCGGCGACGGCCAGCGGGCCGGTCTCGGCCTCGATCTTGGCGATGGCCAGCGCGGCCAGCCGGCGGTCCAGGGTGAGCGAGGTGAGCAGCTTGTGCGCGCCCGCGTCGTAGACCTGGGCGCCCTGTCCGCAGACGGCTATGCCCCGGTAGCCGATCTGGTCGAAGACCGGGCGGGCCCAGGCGGCCGAGCGTCCGGTGACGATGATGTGCAGCGCCCCGGCGCCGGTGGCGGCGGCCAGCGCGGCGCGGGTGCGTTCGGAGACGGTCTCCGCGCTGGTCAGCAGGGTGCCGTCGAGGTCGGTGGCGACCAGCCTGTAGGGCAGGCCGCCACCGTCCGCGGGGGAGACGGGGCTGGGGCTGGTGGTGCTCATGGGCCGTGCGTCTCCCGGGAGTTGCTTCGTCCCGCGGTGCCGCGGGGGTATTACCCGGCCGGTCGCCCGGCCGGACCGGCTACTTGACCGGTTCCAGCACGGTGCGGCCGCCGAGGTAGGGCCGGAGCGCCGCCGGGACGACGACCGAGCCGTCGGCCTGCTGGTGGTTCTCCAGGATCGCCACGATGGTGCGCGGGACGGCGACCAGGGTGCCGTTCAGCGTGGCCAGCGGGCGGACCTTGCCCTCCTCGCGCATCCGGATGGCGAGGCGGCGCGACTGGTACTCGGTGGTGTTCGAGGTCGAGGTGACCTCGCGGTACTTGCCCTGGGTCGGGATCCAGGCCTCGATGTCGAACTTGCGCGCGGCCGAGGCGCCGAGGTCGCCGGAGGCGACGTCGATGACCCGGTAGGGCAGTTCGAGGGCGTTGAGGAAGTCCTTCTCCCACTGGAGCAGGCGGCGGTGCTCGTTCTCGGCGTCCTCGGGAGTGGTGTAGACGAACATCTCCACCTTCTCGAACTGGTGGACGCGGATGATGCCGCGGGTGTCCTTGCCGTAGGTGCCGGCCTCGCGGCGGAAGCAGGACGAGTAGCCGGCGTAGCGCAGCGGCAGCTTGTCGGCGTCGATGATCTCGTCCATGTGGTACGCCGCGAGCGGGACCTCGCTGGTGCCGACGAGGTAGCGCTCGTCGTCCTCCAGGAAGTACACGTTCTCCGCTGCCTGGCCGAGGAAGCCGGTGCCGTCCATGGCGGCCGGGCGGACCAGGGCCGGGGTGATCATCGGGACGAAGCCGGCGGCGGTGGCCTGGGCGATCGCCATGTTGACCAGGGCGAGCTCCAGCAGCGCGCCAGGACCGGTCAGGTAGTACGACCGCGCACCGGCGACCTTGGCGCCGCGCTCGGTGTCGATCGCGCCCAGGATCTGGCCCAGCTCGACGTGGTCGCGGGGCTCGAAGCCCTCGGCGGCGAAGTCGCGCGGGGTGCCGATCTCCTCCAGCGTGACGAAGTCCTCCTCGCCGCCGACCGGGGCGGCCGGGTCGATGAGGTTCGCCAGCGAGCGGAGCAGGCGCTCGGCCTCGTCCTTGGCCTCGCCCTGCTCGGCGTCGGCCGCCTTCACCTCGGCGGCCAGCTCCTTGGTGCGCTGGAGCAGGGCGGTCTTCTCCTCGCCCTGGGCCTTGGCGACGAGCTTGCCGAGCGACTTCTGCTCGGCGCGCAGTTCGTCGAAGCGCGTGCCCGAGGACCGGCGGCGCTCGTCGGCGGAGAGGAGGGCGTCGACCACGTCGACGTCCTCGCCACGGACGCGCTGCGAGGCGCGCACTCGGTCAGGGTCCTCACGGAGCAGGCGAAGGTCAATCACGGGCCCAAGCCTACCGGGCGGGGGCCCGTCCACCGGTACCGGTTTTCCCCTGGGGATAACTCGCCCCGGCCTGTGGATAACCGCTGTGTGCAACCGCCCGGACGACGGTTATCCACAGGCGCGCGGCCCGGCCTGTGGATCGTCGGTCGAGCGCGGCGGCCGACAAAATGAACCGGGGAATTGAGGTTTCAAACCTCATTTGACCTTCCCGAGTGAGGGAATTGAAGCACTCGGACGGGTGATTTGCTGGCAGCCGGGTGACTCTGGTCCGATTAGTCATCTCTGCGACGCAAACCGATGATCCGACCGATGTGCGCAGTGGCTATACCGGTTTGTCGACTCATCCCCAGGCCTGTGGATAACTCGCGGCTGTGGACAGAACCCGCCCCTGTGGACAAGCCGCTCGCACCGGCGGCCGCCCTGTGGACGGCCGCCGAGGGCGCCGGGAACGACCCCGGGCGCGGTGCCGGAAACGGTGGAGAACAGTGGGAAAAGGACCGGCCAACGCCGGTCCCACCCGGAGTGTCGCTCAGATGTCGGTGTCGCTCAGATGTCGCCGCGGCCGTCGAGGCAGCGGGAGAGCCAATCCGAGGCCGCGGAGAAATCCGCGTCCGAGGTGCCCGGCCGCTGGTGCCGGGAGGCCTGCCGGTCGGCGCGCGGATAGGAACCGAGGAACCGCACCTGCGGGCAGATCCGCTTCAGGCCCATCATCGCCTCGGCCACCCGGCGGTCGCTGAGGTGCCCCTCGCAGTCGATCAGGAAGCAGTAGTTGCCGAGCCCCTCGCCGGTCGGCCGGGACTCGATCCGCATCAGGTTGACCCCGCGCACCGCGAACTCCTGGAGCAGCTCCAGCAGCGCGCCCGGGTGGTCGTCCGGCAGCCAGGCCACCATCGAGGTCTTGTCCGCCCCGGTCGGCGAGGAGATCCGCCCGGGCCGGCCGACCAGCACGAACCGGGTGGTCGCGCTCGCCGCGTCCACGATGTCCTTGACCAGCGGGTCCAGCCCGTAGATCGGCGCCGCGAACTCGCCCGCGAACGCCCCGTCGTACCGGCCCTCGGCCACCAGTCGGGCCCCGTCGGCGTTGGACGCGGCCGACTCCCAGAGCGCGTCCGGCAGGTTGGCGGCCAGCCAGCGGCGGACCTGCGCCTGGGCCACCGGGTGGCTGGTGACGGTCTTGACGTCGGCCAGCCCGGTGCCGGGTCGGACCAGCAGGGCAAAGGTGATCGGCAGCAGCACCTCGCGGTAGATCATCAGCGGCGCGCCGGCCGCCAGCTCGTCGTTGGTCGCCGTGACGGCGCCCTCGACCGAGTTCTCGATCGGCACGAACGCGCCCGAGGCCTCGCCGCCCCGCACCGCGTCCAGCACCAGCTGCACCGAGGACATCGGCACCAGCTCCCGGGTCGCCGCCTCGGGCAGCGTGCGCAGGGCCGCCTCGGTAAACGTCCCCGCCGGCCCGAGGTACGTGTAGCGGGTTGCCGACATGACGCCTCCAAGGGAACGGGGGGAACGGGGAGCGGCGCCCGACGGCGCCATGGCGTCCGAGGACACCGGAAGCAGCCAACCTTAGCCACTCCGCGCCCCCTCCCACGATCGCGTTCCACTCCGTGGGAGGAGGCGTTGCGAGCGGCGGACGGCGGGCCCGGCGGATCCGCCGGGCCCGCCGTCCGGCCGACTCAGTCCAGCAGGGTCTGCCCGACGTACCCGCCCTGCGGCGCGCCCGGCGGGACGGCGTAGACGCCGCTGGCCTCGTGCCGCAGGAAGCGGGAGAGGCCGTCGCCCCGGGACAGCTTGCGCTGCACCGGGGTGAAGCCCTTGCGCGGGTCGGCCTGGAAGGCGAGGAACAGCAGCCCGGCGTCCGGCGACCCGTCGGGCAGCAGCCCGTCGTGGTACGAGAAGCCGCGCCGCAGCATGGCCGCCCCGCCGTTGGCGGCCGGCGCCGCGACCCGGATGTGCGCGTCGGACGGGATCGCCAGCGCGCCGTCCGCCCCCTGCGCGCCGAGGTCCACCGGCGCGGACTCGCCCGCGCCGTCGGGCGCGCCGAGCGGGGCGCCGTCCGACTTGCGCCGCCCGATCACCCGCTCCTGGCGGTCCACCGGCAGCGCCTCCCAGTTGTCCAGCAGCATCCGGATCCGCCGGAACACCAGGAACGAGCCGCCGGCCAGCCAGGCCGGCTGCTCGCCCCCGGCGGCGCAGAACACCTTGGCGGCGAACCCGTCCTCGCTCGGCTTGGGGTTGTTGGTGCCGTCGACCTGGCCCATCAGGTTGCGCCCGGTCATCGGGTTCGGGGTGGCGCCGGGGGTGCGGGCGAAGCCGGACGCCTGCCAGCGCAGCGCCGCCGTTCCGGCCGCCTGCCGCTGGAGCACCCGCAGGGCGTGCACGGCGACCAGCGCGTCGTCGGCGCCGATCTGGACGAACAGGTCGCCGTCGCCGCGGGCCGGGTCGAGCGCGTCGGCCGGGAAGGCGGGCAGCGGTTCGAGACCGGCCGGGCGGCGGTCGGCCAGCCCGGCCTTGTCGAACAGACCGGCGCCGAAGCCGAAGGTGACGGTGAGCGAGCAGGGGCCGGCGTCCAGGGCGATCTGGTTCTCGAACTCGTCGGCCGGCTCGCCGACGGCCATCCGGGCGGCGGTCCGTGACCAGCGCTGCAGCAGGGTGCGCAGCCCGTCCCGGCCGACGCCGCCGGCCAGGTCGAAGGCGGCCAGCTGGACCCGGGCCTGCTGCGGGTCGAGGATGCCGCTCTGGCGCTCGCCGTGGAACGGCAGCCGGGCCGGGCCGAGGCCGCGGGCCGCTCCGGCGGCGGCCGCGTCGGCGGACCCGCCGGACGGGGACCGGTCCGGGCGGTCCAGGACGACGGCCGCGGCCGCGCCGGCGCCCGCCCCGACCACCAGGCCGGCCCCGGCGGTCCCGAGCAGCGCCCGCCGGGTGAAGCCGGGGGTACTGCCCTCGACGCCCTCGGGGCCTTCGGTGTTCTTGCTGTTCCTGGTGCTCTTGCCGTTCGTGGTGCTCGTGGTGCTCTTCATGACGGTCACCCGATCTTCAGCTGCTTGATCTCCGTGGTCTGGTCGATGTCGGAGGATCTGATCACCACCGACAGCACCCAGTTCCCGGCGAGCGGCAGCTGAGCCGTCCCGGTCCAGCGCCCCGTGCCCTCGACGGTCAGCGGGACGGTGAGCGGGCCGAGGTCGCGGTCCGGCAGGGTGAAGGCGAGTTCCAGCTCCGGTACGTCGACCGGCTGCCCGTCCGTGCCGTCCAGCTTCAGGTGCACCTCGTTCGACCCGGTGCGCGCCGGGTTGAGGGTGACGGTCGCCGTGCCCTTGGCGTTCGGCGTCCGGCCCTTGGTGTCGTACGGGAGCTTGAGCTCCATGGTCTGGCCGGGCACCGTCTGCGGGGCCGGCCCGCCGCCGGTGCCGGACGCCGTCCCGGCCGCGGGCGCGGTGCCGTTCGCGGCGCTGTTGGCGGCTCCGGCCGCGACCTCGCCCGCCACCCGTCCGGGCGGCGAGTTGGTGAGCATCGTGGTGACCACCAGGACGGCCACCGCGACCGCCGCCTCGACCAGCACGGACCGGCGCAGCCCGGCCCGGTTCGGGGTGAGCCCGCGGTCCCGGTCGGCGTTGGTCCGGGCGGCCCGCTGCCGGGCCAGCTGGGCCTGCCGGACCGGGTCCTCGGCCCGGGCCGACCCTGAATCCGACGCCGACGCCGACGCCGACGCCGACCCCGAATCCGACGCCGCGTCCGCGGTCGCGCCGACCGCCGCGGGGACGGTCGCCGGGACGACCGCCGCCGCCTCCTCCGGGGTGGCCCGCAGCCGGGCCAGCCAGGTGCGGGACATCCAGGCGACGCCGAGCATCGCGACCACGCAGCCGGTCTTCACCAGCAGCAGCCGCCCGTACTCGGTGCCGGTCAGCGCGCCCCAGCTGCCCAGGCCGCGCCAGGACTGGTAGACGCCGGTGCCGGCGAGCACCACGACCGCGCCGAACGCGATCCGGGAGAACCGGTCGGCGACCTCCGCGCCGATGCCCTCGCGCAGTCCGACCAGCATCGCGGCCAGGCCGCCCAGCCAGAGCGCCATCGCGATCAGGTGCAGCATGCCGAGCGGCAGCGCCAGCCAGACCTGGATGCCCACCGAGGCGTGGTCGGCGCCGACCCAGGTCGCGGAGAGCGCGACCGCGAGCACCAGCCCGGCGACGCCGAGGCCGAGCCGGGCCTCGCGCTGCGGGCGTTCGGCGGCGCGCCGCTCCAGCTCCCGCAGCTCGGCCTCCTCCGGGTCCCCCGGCGAGGCCGGCGCGGCCGGAGTGGTCGGAGTGGCCGGCGACGCCGGACCGGGCCGGCCCGACGGCTGCCCGAGCTGGCCGACCAGCAGCGACAGGAACACCCCGCTCGCCGCGAGCAGCAGCAGCCGGGCCGCCAGCGCGGTCCCGATCCGCTCGTCCAGCGTGGCGCGGATCAGCGACAGGTCGAAGGCCTTGGCCACCCCCGAGCCCCGCTCGTACGGGCCGCGCAGCATCAGCACCGCGACCGTCGAGACCAGCAGCGCCACCCAGCCGGTCATCAGCAGCCGCTGCACCGGCCGCCGGGCCGCCCCGCCCGGCCAGCAGACCAGCACGAAGCCGGCCGCGCCGACCAGCAGCGCGAACGCCCCGTACGCGACGGTCCGCGCGGTGCCGTACAGCGCGGCGACCGTGCCGTCCGCCTCGGCGCTGCTCAGCTCGGTGGTGGAGACCGTGGTGGCCGAGGGCGCGCCGATGGAGAAGGTGAACGCCCCGCCGATCGGGTGCGAGTCCTCCGAGACGGCCCGCCAGGCGACCGTGTAGGTGCCGTTGGCGAGCCCGGAGCTCAGGCCGACTCGCGCCGTGCTCGGCTTGCCGTCCGCGTGCGCCGGGCTGCCGGAGTCGACGGCCTTGCCGGCCGGGTCGAGCACCCGCACCGAGTCCGCGGACAGCGAGACCGCCTCGCTGAAGGTCAGCGTGACGCTCTGCGGCGCGGCGGCCAGGACGGCGTTCTGCGCGGGGTCGGTGGACTGCAGGGTGGCGTGCGCGGCGGCCGGTCCGGCGCCGGCGAGCAGCAGCGCGAGCACCGCGCCGAGCACGCCGAACAGTCCGGCGATCCGGCGGGCCGTCAGCCGTCCGATCAGCATCGTGTGGATCCCTTACTGCTGTTCGAGGTCGGCTACTGCTGGCCGGGGCGGTAGGTGAGCTCCTTGACCGGGACCTTGACCGAGATGGTGCCGGTCCGGGCGAAGGTCAGGTCCAGTTCGAGCTCGTCGCCCACGGTGGGGGACTTCTGCCATCCCATGATCATCAGGTGGGTGCCGCCCCGGGCGAGCTGCAGCGCGCCGTGCGCGGGCACGTCCAGCTTCTCGACCTGCTCCATGGTGCTGGCGGTGGAGCGGTGCATGGTGACCGACGAGGCGCCGGGGCTGGAGACCTTGACCAGCTCGTCGCCCTCGCCGCCGTCGTTGCGCACCGTCAGGTAGCCGGCCCCCATGCCGCCCGCCGGGGGCAGCGGGATGTAGGAGTCGGCGACGCTCAGCCGGGCCGGGCCGCTGCTCGCCGCCGCCTCGGCCGTCACGCCGCCGGCGCCGTCCTGGCCGCCCGCCCCGCAGGCGACCAGGAAGGCGCCGCCGCCCAGTGCCGTCGCCAGCACCGCCCCCGCGAGCGCGGTCCGGCGGAAGCCGAGGGTGGTGCGGGTGCCGCCGAGGCCGTTCACGCGGCCACCCCCTTGGCGAGCAGCGGCAGGTCGTGCTCGTAGGTCTTCACCTCGGTGCCGCTCAGGTAGAGCAGGTGCGCCTTGTCGTCCGAGGGCAGGAAGGCCAGCACCTGGGCGCCGTGGGTGGAGGTGACGGTGCCGTCGCCGTTGACCACCGGGTCCTCGATCAGGATGCCGAGCGTCTTGGCGGCCGTCTTCACCTTGGCCAGGTCGCCGGTGAGGCCTATGAAGTCGCTGCCCATCGAGTCCAGCCAGGTGCGCAGGACCTGCGGGGTGTCGCGCTGCGGGTCGGTGGAGACGAAGACGATGTTGACCTTCTGCCGCTCCTCCGCGGAGAGCTTCTTCATCGCCACGCCGATGTCGCCCATGGTGGTCGGGCAGACGTCCGGGCAGCTGGTGTAGCCGAAGAACAGCAGCGTGGTCTTGCCGGCGGTCTTCTGGCGCAGGTCGTACGGCTGGCCGGCGGTGTCGGTCAGCTGGAGGTCCGGCTTCTCGAAGTTCTTGCCGAGCACGGTGCCCTCGTAGGGCGAGTCGGACTTCTGCTTGGTGACCTTGGCGGGGGCGGACGAGCCGCCGTCGGAGCCGCAGGCGGTCAGGGTGAGCGCGGCGGCCAGGGCGACGGCGGCGGCCCCGGCCAGGCGGGCGCGGCGGCCGGGGCGGGCGGTGCGGGCGGAACGGGCGGAGCTGGGCATGGCGAGGTCCGATCGTATGCGGTGGATCACCGGCGGGGCCGCGCCCGGGACGCGGGCACGGCCTGCGACGGGTGCCGGACGCGGCCCCGCCGGTGCTGGGGTCAGGAGGCCGGGCCGCTGTTCTTGCGGCGCAGGCCGAGGATGCCGACGGCGGTGCCGATCACGCCGACCACGATGCCGACGACGCCCAGCACCCGGGCGGTGGAGTCACTGGCCTTGTCGTTCGAGGACGCCTCGTCCTTGGCGTCGCCGTGGGTGTGGCCCTCGGCACCGGCCGACGGGGCGGCGGTGGCGGTCGGGGTGGTGCCGTGGCTGTCGCCGTGGCCGTCGGCGGAGGTGGCCTTGGTCAGCTTCAGCACGGGGGCGGGCTTGGCCGGCTCCGGCTGGCCGTCCTTGGCCTCGTCGATCCAGCGGACGACGTCGCCGTTCTCGTAGCTCTGCAGCGCCTTGAAGACCAGCTTGTCGGTGTCGGTCGGCAGCGGGCCGAGCGAGACGCGGAACTCCTGGAACTGGCCGGGGGCGATCTTCACGCCGGCGTCGGCGGTCCAGGTGATCTTGGAGACCGCCTCGTTGACGTCGTTGCCGTGCACCTTGATCGGCTTGTCGAGCTTGGACTTCTCGACGACGGCGGTCCAGCCCGGCAGCGGCTGGGTGCGGACCGAGGCCAGCGGGTGGTCCAGCGGGAGGTTGACCTCCAGCTTGACGGTGCCGGCGGCGTCGTTCTCGTTCGGGACCCGGAAGTCGACGGCGGTGTAGCCGCCCTGCTCGGCACTGCCCGGGTTCACGGTGACGTGCGCGAACGCGGGACCGGCCAGGGCCACCACGGAGGCGGCGGCGGCGAGGACGACGGCGGCGGTACGACGGGCGGGAAGGGAACGCATGGTGTTCGTGGTCTCCGATCGGAGGCTCGACGGCAGGCAGACCGCTCACCGGCACGGGTTTCTCCGTGCCACGGCGGCTGCCGCGCGGCGTGGGGACGAGGTGGGGGAGGGCCGCAGGACCGCACGGGCTTCAGGGCTCCGGACGTGCGGCGGGTACGGCTCGGCTGCGCGCACACCCGTCACGCCGGCACCGATGGGGGGCACCGCGGGGGCGGGTCAGTACGCGAAGGCCCCGACCGGCGGCCCGCGCCGCACCACGCTGTGCCGCAGCGCGGCACCGGCCGGCAGCGGGTCGTCCCCGCCGCGGCCACCCGCCCGGCGGACCGGGCCGCCGGACACGCCGAACAGACCGCGCAGCAGCACCGCGGCCAGCGCGCACGCCGTCCGCAACGGCGCCGCCCAGTGGCTCTCGGCCGCCGACACGGCGATCCGTACCAGCCGCCACAGCGCCGCCTCGCCGCGCCGCAGCCACCAGCCGGCCAGCAGGGCCGCGGCCAGGTGGCCGGCGAACATCGCCGGCGTCATCCCGAGCACGTCGCCCTGCCACCACGGCGCGGCCGGGTAGGCCTGCGGGTCCAGGCCCGCGCCGGCCACCAGCTGCTCCGCGGTCGGATTGCCGGACAGCCCGATCAGCGTGCCGGGCCGGGCCTCGTTGCAGATCAGCCGGCCCGCCACCTGCGGCAGGGTCAGCGGGCCGGAGCCCAGCGGACCGCCGTGGTGCGCGCCGGCGGCCGCGTGGCCGCCGAAGGAGTGGAACAGCAGGTGCAGGCCGAACTGGCCGGCACCCAGCGCCCCGGCGATCGCGCCGAGCGAGCGCTCCCGGCCGCCCAGGGCGACGGCGAGCAGCAGCACGGCCGCGAAACCCGCGCCGAGCGCGGGCAGCGCCACGTTCCCGCCACCCGCCACCGCGTGCCCGGCGGCCGCGATCAGCGTGCACACCAACGCGAACGGGAGGGCCCGGGCAAGCCGCAGGTCCCAGGCGGCGGCCCCCACCGGAGCGTCCGGTACGGGGGCGCCCGGGAGTGGGGCGGCGGCTGGGGCAGTCATGGCCGGGACATCATCTCATCGCCTACCCCCGCCGGGTCGGCAGGGTGGGAAATCCCTACGAATGCCCCGTTCGGCCCCGCGTGCGGGCCCCGCAGTGCGCCGCTCGGCACAAGCCCGTCCCCCAGTCCATCCGCCGAACGAGCGGTAGCGGACCTCCGGCACGGTTCACCCCCGCACGGCTCGGAGATACCTCGTTATATGTGGAGCCGCAGCCAGGAGGGACCTCCCGTGGACATCTGGTGGACTCTGCACCTCAAGCGCGACCCGGCCAGCGTGCCGCTGGCCCGCCGCATACTGCTCGGCGCGATGGCGACCGCGGGCGTCGACCCGCAGATCGCCCACGACCTCGGCGTCGCCCTCAGCGAGGCCTGCGCCAACGCCGTCGAGCACGGCGCCGGCGGCCGGCCCGACGAGGGCTACCAGGTCACCGCCTCGATCAGCGGCGACCTGCTGCGGATCGAGGTGACCGACTCCGGCCCCGGCCTGCCCACCCCGGCCCCCGCCCACCCGGTCCGCCGACCCGCCCCGGCCCCGGCCCCGCCCGCCCGGCCGGCCGCCCACCGCCGCACCCGCCGCGGCCGCCCGACCGTCCCCGGCCCGCTGCTCACCGCCCACCGCCCGCGCCGCGACGGCCGCCCCTACGACACCCACGTCCTGCCCGCCCCCCTCCCCGCCGCCGCCCCGCTCCCCACCCTGCGCCCGGTGGACCTCGACACCCTCCCCGAACTCACCGCCGAATCCGGCCGCGGCCTCTTCCTCATCCACGCCCTCACCGACCACGTCCAACTCCGCAACCACCCCCTCCGGGGAGCGATCGTCAGCTTCGACAAGATCCTCAAGTGGCAGGACGACGCCCTGCTCCGCGCGGTGTCGTAGCGCGCCCGCTCTCCCCCTCCTCCCTCTGAAAAGCGACGTCCCGCCCGTGCGCCGGTGCGCGCGGGCGGGACGTCGGGGTGGGGCGGGGGTCAGTCGCGGGTGGCCTTGCGGCGGCGGGCGACGAAGATGGCGGCGGCGCCGAGCGCGATCGTGGCGGTACCGGCGATGGCGAGCGGCATGGTGCCGGAGCTCGCGCCGGTCTCGGCGAGGTGGCTGCCGGTGCTGCCGGTCGTGGCGGTGCCCGGACCGGTCGAGGTGCTCGCGGACGGCGCGGCCGTCGTGGCCGTCGCGGTCGGCGACGCGCTCGCGGTGGGCGAGACGGTCGCCGTGGGCGCGGTGGTGGCCGGCGCCTTGTCGGTGACCTTGATGGTGCCCGTGTGCGAGCCGCTGAGCTGGGGGCAGTTGTACTTGTAAGCCGGGGCCGAGCCGGGCGGAAGGACCTCGGTCTGGCCGCTGAGGGTGAAGCCGTAGGCGCCGAGCGGGGTCTTCGCGCCGGCGGTGACCCGCAGCTTCACGGTCACCTTCCCGCCGCGCTCGACCGGGAAGGAACCGAGGCTCGTCGGCCGACCGCCGTAGGAGACGGTCTGCCAGTCGGAGTCGCCCACGCGGGCCTGGACGCCGGGCGCGTCGGGGCCCAGCGGGGCGGCGAGGCCGGCGTTGAGGAGGAGCTTCTCGACCTTCGCGGAGCTGGAGTTCTCGAACACCACCGTGAAGTCCTGCGGGGCGCCGCCGGCGACGACCAAGCCGTCCGCCGGGCCGCTCGCGGTGATCGGCATCGGGGCCTGCGAGATGCCCAAGCAGCCGTACGGCGGGATGGGGGTCGGAACGGTCGAGGTGGGGGTGGAACCGGCCGACGGGGTTCCGGACGGCGTTGCCGTTGCCGTTGCCGTTGCCGTTGCCGTTGCCGTTGCCGTGCCGGTCGGCTCGGCGGACGGCGTGGCCGTGCCGGACGGGCCGGCCGTCGCGGACGCGCTCGGCGAGGGTGACACGGCCGCGGCGCCGGCGGTTGCCGTGCCGACCGTCGCGCCGAGCGACAGCGCGAGCAGCGTCGACGCGGCCAACAGAGAGGAAGAGCGCACGTTTTGCTCCGGTCTAGAAGGTGCCGATCGTGGGGATCGGCCGGTCAGTCGCGGGCGGCCTTGCGGCGGCGGGCGACGAGGACGGAGGCGGCGCCGAGGGCGATGGCGACGCCGCCGGTGATGGCGAGCGGCAGGGTGCTGGAGCTCGCGCCGGTCTCGGCGAGGCGGGTGCCGGTCGTGCCGGTCGAGCCCGTGGTGCCGGTTCCGGTGGTGCCGGTGGTGCGCGGGCCGGTCGAGGTGGTCGTGGACGGCGCGGCCGTCGTGGCCGTCGCGGTCGGGGACGCGCTCTCGGTGGGCGTGCCGGTCGCCGACGGCTCGGCGGTGGCGGTCGGGGTCCCGGTGGCCCCACCCGGGCGCCGGACCCGGACGTCGGCGGCGAACGAGCCGGTCAGCCGGTTGCAGGTGTACTTGACGTTCTCCGGGCCCACGCCGTACGGAAGCACCTCGGACGCGCCGGTGAGGGAGAGGTTGTAGAGCGTGGGCATCGTCCCCTCGGGGGACAGCCTGATCACCACGGTGATCATCTCGTTGGCCTTCACCTGGAAGGAGCCGAGCGGCACCGAGTCGTGCGTGCCGGGCGCCGGGTCGGCCGGCTTCCAGGCGCCGTTCTGGACCTTGACCAGGCTCTTGGGCAGCCAGAGCCCCTTCACGCCGTCGATCTTGTAGCTGAGCTTGAAGTCGGTCAGCGTGGTCGAGCTGGTGTTCTGGAATGACACCGCGACCTCCTGCGCCGCGCCGCCCTGCACGAGCGTGACCGACGAGGCGGTGGTGTGCACCGGCATCTTGACGTCGCGCTGGTACATGCAGCCCTCGGGCAGCGTCGCCGTGGCCGACGGGGTGCCGGTCGGCGTCGTGGTGGCGGTCGGCGTGCCGGAGGGCGTGCCGGTCGGGGGCACCGTGGCCGAGGGCGTGGTCGTGGGCGTGCCGGTGGGGGGCGCGGTGGCCGACGGCGTGGTCGTGGCCGAGGGGGTCCCGGTCGCGGTGGGGTCGGCGGACGGGGTCCCGGTCGCGGCGGCCGACGGAGTGGCCGAGGACGTGGCGGAAGGGCTGGGTGCGGCGAAGGCGCCGGTCGCCCCGGAGACCAGGGCGCCGCTGGTGATCACGAACAGGGCGGCAGTGGCCGCCAAGCGGGAAGTGCGCACGTGACATGGCTCCGTAGATGGTCGGATGGAGAGTTTGTGCGATGAAAGGACGAGCGGGGGAAGCGAACGGTTGTGCGCACCCCCGCCCGATTTCCCGGTGTTGCGACGCGCGGAGGGTCAGCTGTGCGCGCCGGCCTTGCGGCGGCGCAGCACGAACAGCGTCCCGGCGCCCGCGGCGAGCACCGCGGCACCGCCGACGGCGATCGGCAGGGTGTTGGAGCTGGACCCGGTCTCGGCCAGGTGCGGACCGCCCGCGGCGGGCGAGGTCGAGGCCTTGGGGGAGGTCGACGGAGCCGCCGCGCCGGTGGCGGTGGTCTCGCTGACCCTGAACAACTCGTCGAGCCGGTAGCTGGCACCGAAGTGGATGCAGCTGTCGGTTGCGGCGGCGCCGGGGACGTCCTTGCTCTCGAAGTCTTCGGAACTGGCGTCCAACTGGGCGTAGTACTGGGCGGAGAGCGCCTTGCCCGTGGGCGCGATGCGGGTCTGGAACGTCAGCTTGCCACCCTTGACCATCTTGTAGGTGCCGAGATCGACCAGCAGGTAGGTGCCACCCGTCGACACGGTGCGCGGGTCGGCCGTCTTCCACTCGCCGTCGGGCAGCTTGACCTGGACGGTGAAGGCGTCCTGCCCCCAGGTGACCGGGTTGGTCACCGGAAGCTCCTCACCGATGTCGGTGAAGAAGAAGTTCGCCCGCACCTTCGACAGGTCGATGCCGCTGGTGTTCTCGAAGGTGACTGTCAGTTCCTGGGGTGCACCGCCCTTGAGCAGGGTGGTGTTGGCCAGACCCGAGCCGGTGGCCTTGAGCTCCTTCGACAGGTAGCCGCGGCAGGGGCCGCCGCTGGGGGTCGGGATCAGGCTCGGCGGCATGGTGGGCCGGACCGGAGGCTTCGTCGTGGTCGCCGAGGGGGACGCCGTGGCGCTCGGGGAGGCGCTGCCCGACGGGGTGGCCGAGGGGGTGCCGGTCGCGGAAGGCGTGCCGCTCGGGGTCGTGCTCGCGCTCGGGGTGGCCGTCGCGGTGGTGGTGCTGGTGGCGCTCGGGGTGGCCGTCGGGGTCGGGGAGACGGCGGCGGCGCCGGCGGTGGCCGCGCCGACCGTCGTACCGAGGGAGAGCGCGAGCAGCGTGGACGCGGCCAGAAGGCGGGAAGAGCGCACGGTCTTTGCTCCAGCGTTTTTGATGAAGTGTGTCCGAATATGGGCGACTTGGTGCCTGGTTCCGATCACCGGCGGGGTCGCAGGAGCGGCACCATATCGGAGCGTGCGCGAAGGTTCCGCGCGGGGGTGGCCGGAAGACGTCCATCGACGCCCTACCCTGGCGCGATGGGTGCGGTGGGCGAATGGGACCTCCGGCGGCTGCGGGTGCTGCGGGCGGTCGACGAGTGCGGGACGGTGACGGCGGCGGCCGAGCGGCTCCACCTCTCGCCGTCGGCGGTGTCCCAACAGCTCTCGGCACTGGCCCGGCAGGTGGGCGCGCCGATGCTGGAGCCGTCCGGGCGGAAGGTCCGGCTGACCCCGGCGGCGCGGCTGGTGCTGCGTCACGCAGCGGTGGTTTTCGGACAATTGGAGCGAGCCGACGCGGAGCTCGCGGGCTATCTGCACGGCGAGGCGGGCGAGGTCCGGGTGGGCGCGTTCGCCAGCGCGATCGGCGGGCTGCTGGTCCCCGCGGTGTCCCGACTGCGCGCGGCCGCGCCGGGACTGACGGTCCGGGTGGTGGAGGCGGAGGCCGCCGAGGCGGTCCGGCTGCTGGCCGCGGGGGACGTCGACCTGGCACTGTCGCTGGCCGCCGGTGGCAGCGCCGGTGGGGGACAGGCGGCCGGGCGGGCGCCCGGGCTGGTCGAGACCGTGCTGCTCAGCGATCCGCTGGACGTGGCGCTGCCGCCCGGGCACCCGCTGACCGGGGCGCCGGGCCTGCGGCTGGCCGACCTGGCGGCGGAGCCGTGGATCTACGGCGCGGCCGGCCCCTGGCGGGAGATCACCGAAGAGGCCTGCGCGCAGGCCGGGTTCACGCCGGAGCGCGCGCACACCGCCGCCGACTGGACGGCGATCCTGGCGCTGGTGGCGGCCGGGCTGGGGGTGGCGCTGGTGCCCCGGCTGGCCTCGGCCGGGCGGGGCGGGGGCGCGGTGGTCCGGGCGCTGCCGGCGGACCTGCCGACCCGCCGGGTGGTGGCGGTGGTGCGGGCCGGGACGGAGCGGACGCCGCCGCTGCGCCGGGTGCTGGCGGAGCTGACCGCGGTGGCGGAGGCGGTCCGGAGGACGACCACCGTTCAGGCGGACTGAACGGTCTGCTCAGTTCTTTGTGATGGACCTGATCGGTTGCCCGGAGTGATGGTGGAGGCATGACCACCGACGCGAACGCCAGCCCGAATCCCGACCGGTTGTCCGACGCCGCCGCCCCGCCGTACGGGGGCGGCGACCCGTACGCCGACTACCGCGCCGCCGAGTTCCCGTTCACCGCGCTGACCGACCTCGCCGACCGCCGGCTGGGCGGTGCGGTGGTCGCCGCCAACGACGAGCTGTTCGCCGAACGGGAGAACCTGCTGCTGCCCGAGCCGGCCGGCTTCCGGCCGCACACCTTCGGCAACAAGGGCCAGCTCATGGATGGTTGGGAGACCCGGCGGCGGCGCGGCGCCGGTCCGGACCGGCCGCACCCGGCCGCCGCCGACCACGACTGGGTGCTGATCCGGCTGGGCGTGCCGGGCGTGGTGCACGGCGTGGTCGTCGACACCGCGCACTTCCGCGGCAACCACCCGCTCGGGATCGCCGTCGAGGGCGCCGAACTCCCCGGCACCCCGGGCCCGGAGGAGCTGCTGGCCCCGGAGACCGTCTGGCATTCGCTGGTCCCCCGCTCGCCGGTGCGCGGCCACGCCGCCAACGGCTTCGCCGTCGCCGACCGCGCCCGCTTCACGCACCTGCGGCTCAGCCAGTACCCGGACGGCGGGATCGCCCGCTTCCGGGTGCACGGCGAGGCCCGTCCGGACCCGGCCTGGCTGGCCGCGCTCGGCACCTTCGACCTGGCCGCGATCGAGAACGGCGGCGCCGTCGAGGCCGCCTCGGACCGGTTCTTCTCCGACCCGGCGAACCTCGCCCTGCCGGGCAAGTCCCGGGCGATGGGGGACGGTTGGGAGACCAGGAGGCGCCGGGACGGGGGCCACGACTGGGTCCGGCTGCGGCTGGCCGGCCGGGGCGCCGTCCGGGCGGTGGAGATCGACACCGGCTACTACGTGGGCAACGCGGCCGGCTGGGCGGCGCTGTCCGGGCGGGACGCGCTCGGCGCCGACCCGGAGGAGTGGTTCGAGCTGGTGCCGCGCACCCGGCTGCGGCCGGACACCGTCCACCGCCTGCTGCCGGAGGCGCCGCGCCCGGTCACCCACGTCCGGCTGGACGTCTTCCCGGACGGCGGGATCGCCCGGCTGAGGCTGTACGGCGGGCTGGTCTGAGCGGTCCGCTCGGGGGTTGCGTGGCCCGGCAGCCGTGGAGCCCCCCGGTTGCCGGGGCCGGACGGCGGTCGGACGATGGGGGAATGATGCACCGGATGCGGGCCGAGTACGGCGCCGGCGGCTCGTCCGCCGGGGTGCGGCTCTGGCACATGGCCCGTGCGGCCGAGAGCACGGCGATGTGCGGCCGGGAGCTCGATCCGCAGGCGCCCACCCGGGAGGCGGTGGACTGGGGTCGCACGCCCGAACTCTGCTGCCACACCTGCGGCGCGTACTACCTGCGCGAATCCCCCTACCTGGCGGACGAGCACCGGCCGGGGGCGGTGTCCGGGGAGCCGGAGCCCCGCTGGCCGGCGCCGCGCTGACCCACCGGCGGTCGGGCCGGGCGGTCGGGCGGGCGTGCCGACCTCGCCGGTCGGGACGGAGGGTCCCGGGCGGGTCGCCGGGTGTGAGCCGGGGCTACCGTGGTCGGCATGGAGGAGTCCCTGGTCCGGCCCCGGTCGCTGAACCGCGAGGCCGCCGCGCTGCGGGCCGGTGTCCCGGCCCTGCCCGTCCACGTCGACCGGCTCTGCGCCCGGATCGAGCAGGTGGACCCGCTGATCCACGCCTTCGTGCCGGAACCCGGCCGCGCCGAGCGGCTGCACGCCGAGGCGCGGGCGCTCGCCGCCCGGTACTCGGACCCGGCGGCCGCGCCGCCGCTGTACGGGGTGGCCGTCGGGGTCAAGGACATCGTGCACGTGGACGGCCTGCCCACGCACGCCGGATCCGCTCTGCCACCGGGCGTGCTGGCGGGTCCGCAGGCCGCCGTGGTGGACCGGCTGCGGGCGGCGGGCGCGCTGGTGGCGGGCAAGACGGTGACCGCCGAGTTCGCGGCCAGCGCGCCGGGTCCGACCCGCAACCCGCACCACCCGGGGCACACGCCCGGCGGGTCCAGCAGCGGTTCGGCGGCCGCGGTCGCCGCCGGGCTGGTGCCGCTGGCGATCGGCACCCAGACGGTCGGCTCAGTGATCCGGCCGGCCGCCTACTGCGGGGTGGTGGGCTTCCGCCCGACGCACGGGCGGATCCCGTCGGCGGGGGTGATCCCGAACGCGCCGAGCTTCGACACCCTGGGGCTGTTCACCGCCGACCTGGCGGGCGTCGCGCTGGCCGCCCCGCTGCTGTGCGACGACTGGACGCCGGCCGGGCCGGGGGCCGACCCGGGGGCCGGTCAGGTGCCGGTCCTCGGCGTCCCGGTCGGCCGCTATCTGGAGCGGGCCCGCCCGGAGGCGCTGACGGCCTTCCGTGCGCAGCTGGACCTGCTGTCCGCTCGCGGATTGACGGTCCGTCAAGTCGATCTGCTGCCCGACTTCGACGAGCTGGTGGGGCAGTTGCAGACGATCAACCGGTTCGAGCTGGCCGCGAGCCACGCCGACTGGTTCGCCCGCTTCGGCGGCCTCTACCGGCCGGAGACGGTGGCGAGCATCCGGCACGGCCGGACCGTCGACCCGGCCGACCGGGAGGCCGCGCTGCGCGCCCGCGCGCACTTCCGCGAGCGGCTCGCCGAGCAGCGCCGTCGGGCCGGGGTGGACCTGCTGCTGGCGCCCTCCGCGACCGGCCCGGCCCCGCTCGGCCTGGACAGCACCGGCGACGCGGTGATGTCGCTGCCGTGGAGCTACGCCGGGCTGCCCGCGCTCAGCCTGCCGGCCGGGGTGAGCGCGGCGGGGCTGCCGCTGGGGCTCCAGGTGATCGGCGAGGCCGGCGCGGACGAGCGGCTGCTCGCCCTGGCGGCCGTCCTGGAACGGGTGCTGGACGGGGCCTGAGCGGATACGGGGCCTGGGCCCGCGTGGTCCCGGAAGCGCGCGGCGCTCAGGCCAGGGCCGCGGAGTCCGGGTCGGCGGCGTCCGCCCGCAGCCGGTGCAGGACGGCCCGGACGGCGCGGTCGTACGGGGTGTCGTCGTCGAACAGCAGGGCCTGCGCGTTGGCGCTCTCCAGCAGGGCGACCAGGGTGAACGTGAGGTCCTCCAGGTCGGTCCCGGGCCGCAGTTCGCCGGCCGCGCCGGCCTCGGCGACCAGGTCGAGGACGGTGCTGTGCCACTCCCGCCAGTTGGCCACCAGGGCGTCCCGCAGCGGGCCGGGGCGGGCGTCGTACTCGGCGTTGACCTCGTAGAAGAAGCAGCCGCCGGGGAACACCCGGGCGCGCGAGTAGTCCAGCCAGGACTCGCAGAGCCGGCGGATCCGGCGGAGCCCGGGGGCCTCGGCGCGGATCGGTTCGAGCACCGCGTCGGAGAAGATCCGCCGGGCGGCCCGGATGGTGGCGAGCTGGAGCTCCTCCTTGGAGCCGAAGCCGGCGAACACGCCGCTCTTGCTGAGTCCGAGGTCGGTGGCGAGCCGGCCGATCGACAGCGCGTCCAGCCCTTCGACGGAGGCGATCTCGACCGCGCGCCGCAGGACCGTCCGGCGGGTCTCCTCGCCGCGCAGGACCCGTCCGTCCGTGGTCGCTCCGGCCACCGTTCACCCCAGTTCTCCGGCGGTCCGCCGGTCTCCGTCCGTCTCGCCAGGGTAGCGAGGTCGACGGCGGAGCGGTTCGCGTCCCGAAAAAAGCACGAACGGTCGTGCTAATATCTCGGCGAGTTCGGCTCTTGCCCCTCGGCACCGACAGGGAGATCCGCATGGACCCGGCCGTCGCACTGATCCGCACCACCCTGAACGCCACCGCGCTGGCCGCCCCCGGCCTGGCCGGCCGGGCCGCGTTCGAGCTCTACCGCCGCCCCCTCCGCCGGGGCCGGGTCCGCACCCGCGAGCGCGAGGTGCACGACCGGGCCGTCACCCGGACGCTCGACCACGGCGGCGAGCGCGTCGTCGTCTACCGCTGGGGCGACGGCGCCCGGCCGGTCCTGCTGATGCACGGCTGGCAGTCCCGCGCCTCCCGGTTCGCCGACCTCGTACCGCGGCTGCGCGCCCTCGGTCTGACCCCGGTCGGCTACGACGCCCCCGGCCACGGCGACTCCGGCGGGCGCACCGCCACCGTGCTGGACCACCGGACGATCGCGCTCCGGCTCCAGGAGGAGTACGGCGCCTTCGAGGCGGTGGTCGCCCACTCGCTCGGCGTCAACGCGGCCTTCCTGGCGCTGCGCGAGGGGCTGCGGGCGGAGCGGCTGGTCGCCGTCGCGGGCGTCGCCGAGGTCTCCTACCTGCCCGCCGCGTTCTGCGCGATGGCGGGTCTGAACGCCACCGTGGAGCGGGAGTTGCGCCGCCGGGTGGAGGGCGGCGCGATGTTCCCCGGGATCGCGGACGTCACGGCGCACTTCGACGCCACCCGCGCCCCGGAGCAGATCGCCCCGCCGATCCTGGTGGCGCACGACGAGGGCGACGAGGTCGTCCCGTTCGCGCACGCCGGGCTGCTCCGGGCGGCGTACCGGGACCGGCTGGAGCTGCTGGTCACCCGGGGGCTCGGCCACCGCCGGATCCTCGTCGAACCGACCGTGCTCGACAACGTGATCGGCTTCCTGTCCGCCGACGGCACCACCGGCCGCAGCAGCAGCCGCAACCACAACCTCGACCGGACGGCGGACGCGGCGTGAACCTCGTCGAACTGCACGGCCGGTCGCTGGAGTTGGCGGCCGGGGTGGTGGGCACCGTGCAGCCGGAGCAGCTGGTGCTGCCGACGCCCTGCGCCGGCTGGTCGCTGCGCCGGCTGCTGGAGCACCTGGTCGGGCAGCAGCTCGGCTTCACCGCCGCCGCCCGGGGCGCCGGGCCGGACCTCGCGTGCTGGCGGGACGTCCCGGTGGCCGGCGACCCGGCGGGCGCGTTCCGGCACTCGGCGGCCCGGCTCGCCGCCGCGTTCGCCCGCGCCGCCGCGGCGCCGGACCCGGCCCCGCTCTGGCTGCCGGAGGTCCGGGCCGACGAGCCGGTCCCGTTCCACGCCGCGGTCGGCTTCCACTTGCTGGACACCCTGGTGCACGCCTGGGACGTGGCGGTCTCGCTCGGCTCGCCGGCCCGGCTGGTGGCCGCCGTCGAGGCCGAGCCGGAACTCGCCGGGACGCTGCTCGCGGTGGCCGGGGCGGTCCCGGCCGGGCCGGCGGACCGGGGCCCCGGGCAGGCCTTCACGGCGCCCGGGACCCCGACGGGAGCCGCCGGACCGTTCGACCGCGCGCTCGCCCTGCTCGGCCGCGACCCGGCCTGGGCACTGCCGCTCCGCTAGCCGCGACGGTGGCCGGTGCGGTGGCCGGTCCGCCGGGGCCTCGCGCGGCTACTTCTCGTCCGGGAAGCGCGGTCCGCCGATCAGGAAGAGCAGTGCGGCGGTCGGAAAGCCGATCGAGGCGGCCAGTACCACGATGAACTGCCAGAACATCGGTCGCTCCTCGCCCTTTTCTCGCCCTCGTCAGCGCCGGTCCGTCGCGACCCCCGAAGGAGATCCCAAACCCGGACGGCCCTGATTGGCCGAAATGTCCACTCTCCCTCCGACGGTATGGCCGGTTCGCCCCGGCTGCCACCGGGGGCGCGCGGCGCGGCGCGTGCACGGGTCTGGGCGCGCGCCGCACCCGGCGGCCACACTGTCGGGATGCAGGTACAGCTCGCAGGGGAAGCACGGCGGCCGGACCGCGAGAGCGAGGACTTCGCGGCGGCCACCTCCGAGGCGCTCGTCCTCCTCGACGGGGCGAGTTCGCCGACCGGCCTGGAATCCGGCTGCCGGCACGGCACCGCCTGGTACGTCCGCAGACTCGGGGTGCACCTGCTGGCCCGGCTCACCGACCGCGCGGACCGCTCGATCGCCGAGTGCCTGGCCGACGCGATCGTGGAGACCGCCGCGCTGCACGGCGGCCGCTGCGACCTCGCCCACCCCAACACGCCCGCCGCGATGGTGGTCGCCGCCCGCCGGCACGGCGCCTCGCTGGAGTACCTGGTGCTCGGCGACTCGCTGCTGGTGCTGGAGCCGGTGGACGGCCCGCCGCGGGTGATCGGCGACAACCAGCGCTTCCCGGGCGGGGAGGAGCTGCGCCGGCAGGTCTGGTCGACGGTGCCCGGCTCGGCCGAACGGGCCGCCCTGCACCTGGAGTACGCGCTGGCCGTGCGCGCTGCCCGCAACTCCGGCCGCGGCCCGTGGATCGCCGCCGCCGGCCCGAAGGCGGCCGCGCACGCCGAGACCGGCTTCGTGCCGCTGACCGGACTGCGCGCGGTGGCCGCCCTGTCCGACGGCGCGGCCCGCTTCACCGAGCGCTTCGGCCTGGGCAGCTGGGGCGACGCGCTGCGGCTGCTCGCCGAGTCCGGGCCGGCCGAGCTGATCGCCCAGGTGCGGGCGGTGGAGCGGACCGACGCCGCCTGCGAGCGCTGGCCGCGCGGCAAGCCGCACGACGACGCCTCGGCCCTCTACGCGCTGCTGTAGCGCGGAGCGGGCCGAGGCGTCGTCACGAACGGCCGGTACCGGGCGGTCGGCTCCACCGCCCGCCGGCGGTGTCGATCAGCGGGCGTCGGCGGGGATGGTGCCGAGGCGGCCGGCCTGGAAGTCCTCCATGGCCTGCTGGAGCTCGCGGTGGCTGTTCATGACGAACGGGCCGTAGTGGGCGACGGGCTCGCGGATCGGGAGGCCGCCGAGGAGGACGACCTCGAAGTTGTTGTCGCGGGAGTCCTGCTTCTCGTCGGCCCGCAGGGTGATCGAGTCGCCGTCGCCGAAGACGACGGCCTGGCCCCGGTGGAAGGGGCGGTGCTCGGCGCCGGCCGAGCCGTTGCCGGCGAGGCCGTAGGCGAGGGCGTTGAAGTCGGAGCGCCAGGGCAGGGTGAGCTGGGCGCCGGGGCTGACCGAGGCGTGGATCATGGTGATCGGGGTGTGGGTGGCGCCGGGGCCCTGGTGGCCGTCCAGCTCGCCGGCGATGACGCGCAGGAGCGCGCCGCCGTCCTCGGTGCTGAGCAGCTTGACGCTGCCGCCGCGGATGTCCTGGTACTTCGGGGCGATCATCTTGTCCGCGGCGGGCAGGTTCACCCACAGCTGGAGGCCGTGGAAGAGGCCGCCGGACCGCACCAGCGACTCCGGCGGGGTCTCGATGTGCAGCAGGCCGGAGCCGGCGGTCATCCACTGGGTGTCGCCGTCGGTGATGGTGCCGCCACCGCCGTGCGAGTCCCGGTGGATGAAGGTCCCGTCGATGATGTAGGTGACGGTCTCGAAGCCGCGGTGCGGGTGCCACGGCGTGCCCTTGGGCTCGCCGGCGGCGTAATCCACCTCGCCCATCTGGTCCATCATGATGAACGGGTCGAGGTACTTGGTGTTGATCTTCGCGAAGGCGCGGCGGACCGGGAAGCCCTCGCCTTCGTAGCCCTCGGGGGCGGTGACCACGGTGAGGACCGGCCGGGCGCTCGTGACGGCGGGGTCGGGGGTGGCGACGCGCGGGAGGGTCAGCGGGTTGTCGACGGTCACGGCGGGCATGTCGGCCTCCTTCGGGGGGCGTTCCTCTGGCCTACGTCCACGAGATTAGTTCAATCCTCAACAAGAAGCAAGTTGAATTTTGAACCATGTGGACGTGGGTCCGTCGTGCGGGCCGCGGCGGGCGTGGAGGCGCCGGGCGGGCACCCCTCCAGGGTCCGTCAGCCGTACATCCGGCGCATGGTGAAGTCGACCATCTGCTCGACCGCCTTGGCGTCGAACACCATCCGGTGCTCGCCCTCCATGTCCAGCGCGAAGCCGTAGCCGGTCGGCAGCAGGTCGAGGACCTCGGCGCCGGTCACGGTGAAGTGCTTGGAGTCCTTGCCGGCGTACCGGCGCAGCTCCTTCAGCGAGCTGAACATCGGGATCACCGGCGTCGGCGTGTTGTGCAGGGCCAGGAAGCCCGGCCGCTCGCCGCGCGGGCAGTGCACCTTGGAGGTGATGAAGATGGCCTGGAAGTCCTCCACCGCCATCGAGCCGGTGGTGAAGGCCCGGACCGCGTCCGCCAGCGAGGGCGGCGAGGGCTCGGGGTAGAGGGACTGCTGGGCGCCGGGCGGCTGCTCGCCGTACGGGCCGGGGCCGGGCATGCCGTTCATGCCCGGCTGCGGCCCCGCCTGCTGGTAGGGGTCGCCCGGGTATGCGTTCTGGTCATAGCCGTACACACGGACAGGCTATCGGGAGCGCGGCCACCCGTGCGGGCGTCGATCCTGACAACGAGTGGACGCCCCGGCTGTGGGACGTGACCACGTTCATAGCGGAATCCGCCGAGGATTCACCGACGGGGGCTTGAAACAAGTTACCGCTGGGTAGCATCATGATGCCTACTGGTGGGTACGGGGCGCCCGAACGCGGCGGTATCCCGGAAGCGACGAACCGGAGAAAACGGCCATGGGTCACTACAAGTCCAACCTGCGGGACGTGGAGTTCAACCTCTTCGAGGTGTTCGGCCGCGAGCAGGTCTACGGCACCGGACCGTTCGCGGACATGGACGTCGAGACCGCGAAGAACATCCTGAGCGAGATCGCGCGCCTCGCCGAGAACGACCTCGCCGCCTCCTTCACCGACACCGACCGCAACCCGCCGGTCTTCGACCCGGAGACCAACACCGCGCCGGTCCCGGCCGCGTTCAAGAAGAGCTACCAGACCTTCATGGACGCCGAGTGGTGGCGCCTGGGCATCCCGGAGTCGATCGGCGGCCAGGTCACCCCGAACTCGCTGATCTGGGCCTTCGCCGAGCAGATCCTGGGCTCCAACCCGGCCATCTGGATGTACTCCTCCGGCCCGGCCTTCGCCGGCGTCATCGCCGAGGAGGGCACCCCGGAGCAGCTGGAGGTCGCCAAGCGGATGACCGACCGCCTGTGGGGCTCCACCATGGTCCTCACCGAGCCCGACGCGGGCTCCGACGTGGGCGCCGGCCGCACCAAGGCGATCAAGCAGGAGGACGGCTCCTGGCACATCGAGGGCGTGAAGCGCTTCATCACCTCGGGTGAGCACGACATGTCCGAGAACATCATCCACATGGTGCTGGCCCGCCCCGAGGGCGGCAAGCCCGGCACCAAGGGCCTGGGCCTGTTCATCGTCCCCAAGTTCGACTTCGACTGGGAGACCGGCGAGCTGGGCGAGCGCAACGGCGTCTACGCCACCAACGTCGAGCACAAGATGGGCCTCAAGGCCTCCAACACCTGCGAGATGACCTTCGGCGCCAAGCACCCGGCCAAGGGCTGGCTGCTGGGCGAGACCGTCGACGGCATCCGCCAGATGTTCAAGATCATCGAGTTCGCCCGGATGATGGTCGGCACGAAGGCCATCGCCACCCTCTCCACCGGCTACCTGAACGCCCTGGAGTACGCCAAGGAGCGCGTGCAGGGTGCCGACATCTCGCAGTTCCTGGACAAGACCGCCCCGCGCGTCACCATCACCCACCACCCGGACGTGCGCCGCTCGCTGCTGACCCAGAAGGCGTACGCCGAGGGCATGCGCGCCCTGGTCCTGTTCACCGCGTCCACCCAGGACGACATGCTGGCCGCCAAGCTCCGCGGCGAGCGCGACGAGGCCGCCGAGCGCCTCAACGACCTGCTCCTCCCGATCGTCAAGGGCTACGGCTCGGAGAAGTCCTACGAGCAGCTCGCCCAGTCCCTGCAGACCTTCGGCGGCTCCGGCTACCTGCAGGAGTACCCGATCGAGCAGTACATCCGGGACGCCAAGATCGACACCCTCTACGAGGGCACCACGGCCATCCAGGGCCAGGACTTCTTCTTCCGCAAGATCGTCAAGGACGGCGGCCAGGCGCTCACCGCGCTGTCCGAGCAGATCCAGAAGTTCCTCGCCTCCGCCGCGGGCGGCGACGCCCTGGCCGCCGAGCGCGAGCTGCTCGCCAAGGCCGCCGGCGACCTGGAGGCCATCATCGGCAAGCTGCTCGCCGACCTCTCCTCGGTCGAGCAGGACGTCAAGAACATGTACAAGGTGGGCCTCAACACCACCCGCCTGCTGATGGTCTCCGGCGACGTCGTGGTCGGCTGGCTGCTGCTCCGCCAGGCCGCGGTGGCCCTGGCCAAGCTGGAGGCCGGCGCCTCCGAGAAGGACGTCCCCTTCTACCAGGGCAAGGTCGCGGCCGCCCGCTTCTTCGCCAAGAACGTCCTGCCGACCGTCGCCCCCCAGCGCCTGATCGCCGAGGGCATCGACAACGAGATCATGGACCTGGCGGAGGAGGCGTTCTAACGCCCACCCGTCACCCGCCGCCGCCCTTCTTCGGGCACGCTGCGCGTGACACCTCTCTGACCGCCTGACCCCACCCTCACGCCGAAGGGCCCGGAACACTCCGGGCCCTTCGGCGTCCCCGGAAACGGCCCCGCGCGCGCTGGTGGAGCGTCAGTTCACGGTTCCGTCCGTGTTCTGCATCCGTTGGGATGCTCCGCGTGGCATGTCCGTGTACGGGCATATGCTCAAGGTGCGAAGCCGATCCCCCATTCGGCCTCGGCCCTCCCTCGACTCAGGAGCAGCATGTCGACCGCCGCCCGCCAGGCCTTCTTCGACCGGACTCACACCGATGACCTGATCGCCTTCCTCGGCACCTCTCCGTCGCCGTACCACGCGGTCGCGAGCGCCGCCGAGCGGCTGGAGAAAGCGGGCTTCCGGCAGGTGCTGGAAACGGACGCCTGGGACGCGGCGACCGGCGGCCGGTACGTCGTCCGCGGCGGCGCGCTGATCGCCTGGTACGTGCCGGCCGGTGCGGGGCCGGAGACACCGTTCAGGGTGGTCGGCACCCATACCGACTCACCCAATCTCCGGGTGAAGCCGATCCCCGACACCGGGTCCGCGGGCTGGCGGCAGGTCGCGGTGGAGATCTACGGCGGGGTGCCGCTCAACACCTGGCTCGACCGCGACCTCGGCCTCTCCGGCCGGCTCACCCTGCGCGACGGCACCCGGCGGCTGGTCCAGCTGGACGAGCCGCTGCTGCGCGTGCCGCAGCTGGCGATCCACCTCGACCGCCAGGTCAACGACGGCATGAAGCTCGACAAGCAGCGCCACCTCACCCCGATCTGGGGCCTCGGGCCGGTCGACGAGGGCTCGCTGATCGAGTACGTCGCCGAGCGCGCCGGGGTCGCGCCCGCCGAGGTGGCCGGCTGGGACCTCATGACGCACGACGTGCAGCCCGCCTCCTACCTGGGCCGCGACCGCGAGCTGCTGGCCGGCCCGCGGCTGGACAACCTGCTCTCGGTGCACGCCGCCACCGCCGCCCTGGCCGCCGTGGCGACCGCCGCCGAGACGGACGGCCACGCGCTGCCGTACATCCCGGTGCTGGCCGCCTTCGACCACGAGGAGACCGGCAGCGAGTCGGACACCGGCGCGCAGAGCCCGCTGCTCGGCAACGTGCTGGAGCGCTCGGTGTACGCGCGCGGCGGCGGCCTGGAGGACCGGGCCCGGGCGCTGGCCGGCACCATCTGCCTCTCCTCCGACATGGGCCACGCCGTCCACCCGAACTACAGCGAGCGGCACGAGCCGGGCCACCAGCCGATGCCGAACGCCGGGCCGATCCTGAAGGTCAACGTCAACAACCGGTACGCCACCGACGGCGTCGGCCGGGCGGTGTTCACCGCGGCCTGCGAGAAGGCCGGCGTGCCGTGGCAGACCTTCGTCTCCAACAACGCCATGCCCTGCGGGACGACCATCGGTCCGATCACCGCGGCCCGGCTCGGCATCCAGACCGTGGACTGCGGCATCGCCGCGCTCTCCATGCACTCGGCGCGCGAGCTGTGCGGGGCGGACGACCCGTACCTGCTGGCCAGCGCGGTCAAGGCCTTCCTGGAGGGCTGAGCCCGGTACGGCGAAGGGGCCCGGTGAACCGCGCGGTTCACCGGGCCCCTTCGCCGTTCGCCCGTGCGGCTACTCCAGGCCGGCCAGGACCAGCGGCAGCCGGCGCGCGCCGTCCGCGGTCAGCTTCACCGGCACGCCCCAGTCCTGCTGGTGGACGTGGCAGGCCGGGTACTCGATCGCCGGGTCGTCGTCGCAGGACGCGGCCATCGCCGAGACGTGCAGCACGCCCTCGGCGACCTCCGCGGAGAGCACCAGCTCGCGGGAGAGCGCGCTGTCCGCGCCCGCGCCGGAGACCAGCAGCTCCGGCGGGGTGGCGCTGACCAGCAGCCGGGTGGACGGGCCGTACCGCTCGTCCAGCTTCTGCCCGGTCGGCGCCGAGAACACCACGTCCAGCCGGAACGCGCCGGGCGCGACCTCGGTCGCGGCCCGCTGGGTGCGGTGCGCCACCGCCTCCACCCGGACGGCCTCCTCGGGCAGCCGCAGCCTGGTCAGCCGGTGCCGGGCCGACTCGACCACCACGATGTCGCCGTCGACCAGCACCGCCCCGGACGGCTCCCGCAGGTCGGTCGCGAGGGTGCTGACCTCGCCGCTCGCCGGGTCGAAGCGGCGCAGCGCGTGGTTGTAGGTGTCGCTGACGGCCACCGAGCCGTCCGGCAGCACGGTGACGCCCAGCGGGTGCTGGAGCAGTGCCTGCCCGGCCGCGCCGTCCCGGTGCCCGAAGTCGAACAGGCCGGTGCCGACCGCGCTGTGCACCGTCTTGGTTTCACGTGAAACCCAGCGCAGCGCCGAGGTCTCCGAGTCGGCGACCCAGAGCTTCTCGCCGTCCGCCGAAACGGCCAGGCCGGACGGCTGGGCGAACCAGGCCTCGGCGACCGGTCCGTCGACCAGGCCCTCGTTGGTGGTGCCGGCCGCGACGCCGACCGTGCCGGCCGCCGGGTCGTACGCCCACAGCTGGTGCACGCCGGCCATCGCGATCCACACCCGGCCGTCGAACCAGGCGACGTCCCACGGCGAGGAGAGGTCCACCTCGCGGGCCGGGCCCTCGGTCGCGGACCCCTGCCACCACTGCCGGCCGGTGCCGGCCAGGGTGGTCACGCTGCCGTCCGCGAGCCGGACGCCGCGCAGCGCGTGGTTGACGGTGTCCGCCACGATCACGTCGTAGTCGGCCGCGGTGCCCTCGGGCAGCAGTGCCAGGCCCTGCGGCTCGCTGAACCGCGGGCTGGCGCCGTCCACCAGGCCGCGCACGCCGTCGCCGATTCGGCGGACCACCGTCTCGCCGTCCGCCTCCAGCTCCACCAGCGAGTGGTGGCCGGAGTCGGCGACCAGGAAGTGGCCGTCCGGCAGCCGGACCGCCTTGCCCGGGAACTTGAGCTCCCCGGCGGTCGGCTCCGGCGCCACGTACGGGCCGTCGCCGCGCCGCAGCGTGCCCTTGGCCGCGTGCTCCGCCTCCAGCTCCTCGACCAGCCGGGCCAGCGCGTGCGCGTGCCCCTCGCCGGCGTGCTGGGCGACCACGTACCCCTCCGGGTCGATCACCACCAGCGTCGGCCACGCCCGGACGGCGTACTGCTTCCAGGTGACGAGCTGCGGGTCGTCCAGCACCGGGTGGTGCACCTCGTAGCGCGCCACCGCGTCCACCACCGCCTGATGGTCGGCCTCGTGCACGAACTTGGGCGAGTGCACGCCGACGATCACCACGGTGTCGCGGTGCTTCTCCTCCAGCTCGCGCAGCTCGTCCAGGACGTGCAGGCAGTTGATGCAGCAGAACGTCCAGAAGTCCAGAATGGTGATCTTGCCCCGGAAGTCGGCAAGCGCGAGCTCCTTGCCACCGGTGTTCAGCCAACCGCCGGCCCCGACCAACTCGGGGGCGCGTACACGTGCACGAGATGCCATGAGCCAATCAAACAGCACGGGCGGCCGCGGCATTCCGGGGGTGCCTGCGAACCGGCCGGGGTCAGACGATGAGGTGGGGGAGGAAGCGGGCGCCCTGGTGGGTGATGGGGCTGTCGTCGGTCTCGCGGATGCCCAGGCCGGCCGGTTCGCCGTCGACGACCCAGGTGCCGAGGACGGGGCGGTTGCCGTCGAAGTCGGGGAGCGGGTGCAGCTGCTGGTAGCAGTGGCCCTCGGCGCCGTAGCGGTCCGGGTCGCCGGCCCAGTCGGCGAGGCGGGTCTCCCGGCCGCCCGGTTCGACGATCCGCACGCCCGCGCCCTCGCGGCCGAGCAGGGGCTTGGCGGCGTAGCCGGGGCCGTCGGGGTCGGCGAGTTCGCGCGGGCCGTCCAGGTAGGCGGGCAGCAGGTTGGGGTGGCCCGGGAAGAGCTCCCAGAGGACGGCCAGCAGGGCCTTGTTGGAGAGCAGCATCTTCCAGGCCGGCTCGATCCAGAGCGTGGAGCCGGTGGAGCCGCCGTGGTCGATGACGTCCAGCAGCTGCCCGCCGAACTCGTCGGAGGCCAGCCACTCCCACGGGTAGAGCTTGAACGCGGAGCGGATGAAGCGGTGTTCGAGGTCGACGAAGCGGCCGGACAGGCCGTCCCAGCCGATGTCCTCCATCGCGATGCCGACCGTCTCCAGGCCGGCCTGCTCGGCGCACTCCTGGAGGTAGAGGGTGGTCATCCAGTCCTCGCCCTCGGTGTCGCCGCGCGAGTGGGCGAAGTGCACCGGTCCGGGCGGCAGCAGGTGCTTCTGCCGGGCCCAGGACGCGACCAGCCGCTCGTGCAGCGAGTTCCACTGGTCGGCGTGCGGGAAGCGCTCCTCCATCCAGAACCACTGCGGGCCGGCCGCCTCGATCAGCGAGGTCGGGGTGTCGGCGTTGTACTCGAACAGCTTGGCCGGGCCGGTGCCGTCGTACGCGAGGTCGAACCGCCCGTACAGCGAGGGCTGTTCGTCGCGGCGGTGCCAGGACTCGGCGACGGCGGCGGCTAGCCGCGGGTCGGTGATGCCGTAGTCGGCGAACCGGCCGGTGCGGACCACGTGGTCGGCGGCGGCCAGCGACAGCTCGTGCAGCTCCTCGACCACCTCCTCCAGCGCCTCCACCTCGGGCAGCGAGAACTCGTAGTAGGCGGACTCGTCCCAGTAGGCGTGCGGGCCGCCCTGGTTGCACGGGTCCGAGCACATCGCGTAGATCAGGCCCTGGCCCTCGACGGTGGCCAGCCAGTCCGGGCGGGGTTCGACGGTGCGGCGGCGCACGGCGGATCAGCCCCCGCCCGAGCCGCTGGAGCCGGACGGGCAGCCGAAGCCGCCGCGCTTGGTGGCGGCCTTGTCGAAGGTGCCGCCGACGGCGGTGGTGGAGCCGGAGCCGCAGTAGTACCAGCGGCCGGCGGCGGTGCCCTTGGTGGATGCGCCGCTCGTGCCGCTCGTGCAGGAGTGGCTGTCGAGGACCTTGAGGGTGCCGGGGTCGACGCAGCGGCTCGGCGGGTTGCCGCCGGAGGAGGACGAGCAGCCGGACAGCGCCAGCGCGAGGGTGCCGACCATGCCGAGGGTGACGAAGCCCGAACGGCGGCGCGGGTCGGTGCCGTGCGGCTGGTCGGCGGTGCGGTCGGCGCGTGGGCTGTCCGGAATCCGGACGGCGGCGTCCGGTCTCGGCGCCGGACTGTCGGGCGGTGGCTGCGTCATGGCGCCCGATGCTACGCGCGGACCCGGAAGTGGCGGGAGGGACCCCCGTTCCCCGGCCGGACCCCGGCGCGATGGGTTATCTTTTGCCGATCCTTGACCATCGGGCCGGTCCGGGTGACGACCGGCCCGACGGCGCGCGACACGGAACCGGGGGCCAGACACCCATGAACGACATCCTGCACGGTCTCGGCGCGGCGGCGGCCTTCGGCGCCGTCGGCGTGGTCCTGCTGCTCCTGGGCATCGTCCTGGTGGACGTCCTGACGCCGGGCAAGCTCGGGCACCAGATCTGGGTGGAACGCAACCGCAACGCCGCCGTGCTGCTCAGCTCGGCGCTGCTGGGCATCGGCGGCATCGTCTTCACCGCGATCCTCTACACCTACGACGACTTCGGGAAGGGCCTCGCCTCGACCGCCTGCTTCGGCGTGCTCGGACTGGTGCTGATGGCCGTCGCGTTCTGGGTGGTCGACGTGCTGACGCCGGGCAAGCTCGGCGCGATCCTGGTCGACCCGGAGCCGCACCCGGCGGTCTGGGTGACCGCCAGCTGCAACCTCGCGGTGGCGGCGATCGTGTCGGCCTCGATCGCCTAGGGCCTGTCTCTTGGATTTTGTCGGATCAGGTCGCGGCGTCAGGGTGCGTGCATCGCAAGGCGGAGGAGGAAGCCACTGCGGTGGGGGCACCTCCCGGCCGAAGGCTGGGGGCCATTGGTGACCGACGACAACGCGGCGAGGTGCGTGCCCTGGCGTTGCGACCCCGGCAAGGATCCAAGAGACAGGCCCTGGGGCCGCGCTACATCGGGACGGGGTGCGGGCGGCCGCCGAGCACGTGCTCGCGCCCCCAGGCGCCCAGCGGCGCCAGCGCCTCGTTGAGCCGCTCACCGGCCGCCGTCAGCGAGTACTCGACCCGCGGCGGCACCTCGTCGTACGCCACCCGGTGCACGATGCCGTCCGCCTCCAGCTCGCGCAGGTGGGCGGCGAGCACCTTCTCGGTGATCCCCGGGACCTGCCGGCGCAGTTCGCCGAACCGGCAGCCCGGCCGCTCGGCCAGCGCCCAGAGGATCAGCACCTTCCACTTGCCGCCGATCACGTCCATCGCGGCGTCGATCCCGCACACGTACCCGCCGGGCGCCCCGGGCCTCGGTACCGTCGCCATGCCGCCCCCTCCTCCGACCTGCTCGCTCACCCCAGGGTAACCACCCACTCCGAAGTGCGTACTTGAGCGCTTCCGGGGGCGGCGACGAGGCTGATCGGCATGGCAGAGAACACCGTTGACACCGTTTCGACCACTCCTGCGACCCCGCTCACCCTGCTCGGCCTCGGCGCGATGGGCGCCGCACTGGCCGAGGCCTGGCTCACCGCCGGGCACCCGCTCACCGTCTGGAACCGCACCGCCGCCCGCGCCGAACCGCTCGCCGCGCGGGGCGCCGCCGTCGCCGCCACCGTGGCCGAGGCGGTCGCCGCCAACCGGCTGCTGGTGGTCTGCCTGCTCGACGACGCCTCGGTGGCGGAGGCGCTCGACGGCGTCGACCTGACCGGCAAGGACGTCGTCAACCTGGTCACCAGCACCCCCGGCCAGGCCCGCGCCCGCGCCGCCTGGGTCACCGGGCGCGGCGCCCGCTACCTGGACGGCGGCATCATGGCCGTCCCGCCGATGATCGGCGTCCCGGCGGCCGGCCCGTACGTCTTCTACAGCGGCTCGCGCGAACTGTTCGAGGAGCACCGCACCGTCCTCGCGGCCCCCGCCGACACCCGCTACGTCGGCGCGGACGCCGGCTTCGCCGCGCTGCACGACGTGGCGCTGCTGAGCGCGATGTACGGCATGTTCGCCGGTGTCGCGCACGCCTACGCGCTGATCCGGGACGAGGACGTCGCCCCGAGCGCCCTGGCCCCGCTGCTCGGCTCCTGGCTCACCGCGATGACCGGCTCGGTCGCCGCCACCGCCGCCCAGCTGGAGGCCGGCGACTACACCCTGGGCGTGGTCTCCGACCTCGCCATGCAGGTGGCCGGCACCCCGACCTTCCTGCGCACCGCCGAGGAACAGGGCGTCAGCCCCGAACTGCTCACGCCCTACTTCGCCCTGATGCGCCGCCGCCTGGAGGCCGACCGGGCCAACGGCGCCGAGGACCTCACCGGCGTCATCGACCTCCTGCGCCGCTGACGTCCGACGCGCGGCGGAGTGCCCCCGGGCGTTCCCCGGGCGTCCCTCGGGCGTCCCCCGGGCGGGGGAGGGGGTCGTTCCGGTGGGGGAGGTCCGGGGCGGGGCGGCGCTGCGAGCGTGGGGGCATGACGACGACGGGTGGGTGGACGGTCGGGCGGGTGCCGGTGGGGCCCCGGGCGTGGGTGACGGACGGGCGGGCCGTGGCCGGGTGGGGCGTCGCGTACGCGGCGTTCGGCACCGGGTGCGCGGTGCGCGGGACGGCGCTGTTCGGCGCCGGGTGGCCGGCCTGGGCGGTGGCGGCGGTCGGCCTGGCGGCGGCGGTGACCGGGGCGGCGCTGGCCACGGGCACGGGTCCCGGTCCGCGCCCGGTGCTGCGCAGGGTGCTCTGGGCGCTGTGCGGGGCGGCCGGGGCAGGCGCGTTCAGTCTGCTGATGGACGTGATCACGCTGGTCTTCGGCGAGGGCGTGGACAGCGGGCCGGACGCGGCGCTGCGCGCCCTCTCGGCGCTCGGCGCGGGCCTGCTCGCGGCGACGGCGCGCGCCGTCGACCCGCGCCCCCGGCCCCGCCGGGCCGTCCCGGCGGCCCCGTCGGCGGCCCCCGCGCCGGTCCAACTGGCCGTCCTGGCGGGAAGCCTGGCCTTCGTCCCATACGTGGTGATGAAGCTGACCTGGGCGTTCGGCGGCACCTTCGCCGGGCTGAGCGGCGCCCAGATGCGGGCCGACGCGGAACGCAACGGCGCCTCCGGGCTCTGGCTCGCCCTGGAGTCCTGGGGCCTGGACGCGACCGCGCTGCTGGCGGCGCTCGGGGTGTTCCTGCTCTGGGGCCTGGTCCGCCCCTGGGGTCAGGTGTTCCCGCGCTGGACCCTGCCGCTGCGCGGCCGCCCGGTCCCGCGCTGGCTGCCGCTCGTCCCCGCCCTGCTCGGCGCGGGCACGCTCGCGCCGTACGGGGTGGTCGGCGTCGGCTACCTGGCGCTCGCCACGGTGGGCGCGGTGGACGTGCCGCGCGGCGACTTCCCGACGGCGGGGGACACCCTGCTGGTGTGCTGGATCGGCCTCGGGGCGTTCGCGGTGTACGGGGTGGCGCTGGCGGTGGCGGCCCGCTCGTACTGGCGGCGGACGGCCTGAGCGGGGCGGCTCTCAGGGCGGGTGTTGCCGAAACAGCAACGAAAGTTGCCTCCCCGGCGGTCGTCGGCGCAGCCTGGCGGTGGAGGTGATCGCCGTGAGCGACAACGTGAGCGACAAGCGGACCGAGGCCCGTACCGGCGGCTACGACGCGGTGGTGGTCGGCGGCGGAGCCGCCGGCCTGAACGCCGCACTGGTCCTGGCCCGGGCCCGCCGCCGGGTGGCCGTGGTGGACGCCGGACAGCCGCGCAACGCGCCCGCCGCGCAGCTGCGGGGCTTCCTCTCCCGGGACGGCATGGACCCGGCCGCGCTGCTGGCGGTCGGCCGGGAGGAGGTCGCCGGCTACGGGGCCGACCTGATCGACGCGCGGGTGGACCACGTCGAACCGGTCGGGGACGGCACGGACGGCCCCGCCTTCGACGTCCACCTGGCCGGCGGCCCGGTCCTGCGCGCCCGCCGGGTGGTGGTCGCCACCGGTCTGCGTGACGGCCTGCCGGACCTGCCCGGCCTGGCCGGACGGTGGGGCCGCGACGTGCTGCACTGCCCCTACTGCCACGGCTACGAGGTCCGCGACCGGCCGCTCGGCGTGCTGGGCACCGACCCGAACGCGGTGCGGCAGGCGCTGCTGGTCCGGCAGTGGTCGGCCGACCTGGTGCTCTTCCGGCACACCCTGGAGCTGTCCGACGGCGACCGCGCCCGGCTCGCGGCGCGGGGCGTGCGGGTGGTCGAGGGCGAGGTGAAGCGGCTGGTCGTCGCGGACGACCGGCTGCGCGGCGTCGAGCTGGCGGACGGGCGGACGGTGCCGCGGGCGGCGGTGTTCGTCTTCCCGCGGCCGGTGCCCCGGGACGCGCTGCTGTTCGGCCTGGAGTGCGGACGGGACGCGCAGGGCTGGGTGGCCGTCGACGGTACCGGCCGCACCAGCGTGCCGGGCGTGTGGGCGGCGGGCAACGTCGCGGACCCGCGCGCCCAACTGGTCACCGCCGCCGGCGCGGGCGCGGCGGCCGCGTTCGCGCTCAACCACGACCTGGTGGACGAGGACGTCGAACGGGCCCTCGCCGCCACGGCCGCCTGACCTGCCTCCCCGCCAACCAGCCTACGAAGAAACGGAGTTCCCGATGACCAGCCACTCCCACGTACACGCCCCCGCACACCACGACCACGACCACTCCCACGAGGCCGGCGACTTCGACTGGGACGCCCTCGCCGCCCACCTGGAGCGCGAGGCCGAGATCCAGGCCCCCGCCGTCACCGAGGCCACCCGCTGGCTGCGCGGGCTGGCGTCCGGCGCCCCCGTCGGCCGGGTGCTGGACGTGGGCAGCGGCCCCGGGGTGATCGCCGGCCTGCTCGCGGACGCCTTCCCGGACGCCGAGGTGGTCGCCGTCGACCAGTCGGCCGCCCTGCTGGAGCGCGCCCGGACCCGTTCGGGCGGCCGGGTCGGCGTCCGGCAGGCCGACCTGCCGGGCGACTTCGGCACGCTCGGCGCCGCCGACCTGATCTGGTCCGGCAACGCGATCCACCACCTCGGCGACCAGCAGGCCGCGTTGACCGCGCTGGCCGGCACGCTGCGCCCGGGCGGCCTGCTGGCCGTCGCCGAACGCGGACTGCCGGTGCGCTTCCTCCCGCGCGACCTCGGCCTCGGCCGCCCCGGTCTCCAGGCCCGCCTGGACGCCGCGCACGAGGAGGTCTTCGCGGCGATGCGCGCCGACATCCCCGGCTCGGTGGCCACGGTGGAGGACTGGCCGGCCATGCTGGCCGAGGCCGGGCTGGTCCTCGCCGGGTCGCGGACCTTCCTGGTCGACCACCCGGCGCCGCTGGACCTCCCGGCCCGAGCGTACCTGCACGTCCAACTGTCCCGCCGTCGCGACCAGTTGGGCGGGCTGCTGGACGCCGGTGACCTGGCGGTGCTGGACGCCCTGCTGGACCGCGAGGCGCCCGCCGGCATCCTGACCCGCCCGGACGCCTTCTACCTCGCCGCCGTCACCGTCCACGCCGCCGCCCGCCCGGCGGAGGTCGCGCGGTAGCGGCACACCGGCGGGGCCTGCCGGGGCCGGTGGTCAGCGGTCGGGTTTGCGGTGCCGCCCGGTCCCCTTGCGCAGCAACGGGACCGGGGTGTCGGCCTGCGGGAAGACCGGTTCCGGCCCGTCGGCCCGCTCCGGGCGGACGATCAGCGGGTACGCCTCCGCGTAGTTCTCCGCCACCGCGACCGGCTGCCAGCTGTGCCCGTCCCACTCGACGACCAGCCGCGGCACGTCCTGGAACAGGTGCGCCGCCCGCCGGGGCCCGGGCGCCAGGGTGATCGCGTCGCGCGTCCCGGGCGCCCGGCGGCGGCGCGCCCGTTTGGCGTACCACTCGGCCAGCGGCTCGCCGCCGTCGTCCTCGGCGTCCATCCTCGGCGCCTTTCTCAGGTGGATCGGGGACGGCCAGTCTCGCCGATCCGGCCCGCGGTGGGCGATTCCACGATCGGGTGAAATCCCGGACGTGGAGCGGTCGTTCAGAGCCCGGAGGCGAGCTTCAGGGTGACCGCGCCCGCGATGATCGCGGCGAACGAGACCAGCTTGGGCAGGGTGATCCGCTCCTTGTAGAGCAGGGCGCCGAGGACGACGGTGCCGATCGAGCCGAGCCCCGTCCAGATCGTGTAACCGAGGCTCACGTCCAGGGTCTTGAGCGCGAGGCCGAGCGTGTAGATGCCGCCCGCGGCGGCGGCCAGGGTGAAGACGGAGGGCCAGAGCCTGGTGAAGCCCCGGGTGGCGTTGGTGCCGAGTGCGAAGGCGATCTCGAAGACGACGGCGATTGCGAGGTAGGCCCAGGCCATGACGGTGTGACTCCCTTTCGTGGATGGCGGATCGGGGCGGATCAGACGGAGGCGGTGATGGCGGCCGGCTCGGCCGCGGGCCCGGTCGCGGCCGCGCCGCTCGCCCGGTCGGCGAGCTTGAGGCCGAGCACCCCGCCGATGATGAGCACGAAGGCGACGGCCTTCCCGGCGTTCATCTCCTCGCCGAAGATCAGCGTGCCGAGGGTGACCGTCCCGACCGAGCCGATGCCGGTCCAGACGGTATAGCCGACGCCGACGTCCAGCGTCCGGAGCGCCAGGCTGAGGAAGAAGATCCCGCCCGCGGCGGCGGCCGCCGTCAGCAGGGACGGGCCGAGCTCGGTGAAGCCGTGGCTGGCGTTGGTGGCGAGGGCGAAGACCACCTCGAAGACCGAGGCGATGAGCAGGTGGATCCAGGCCATGGGAGGTCCCCCCGGAGTAGTTGTTGCATGTATGTGCAAGCAATCTGCGACTAGGCAAGAGCATGCATGTACAAGTAACCTGTGTCAATGCCGACCACCCCAGACGGAACCCCCGCAGTGCCGGACGACGCCCCCGACGCCCCTGACACTCCCGATGGCCCCGACGGCGCCGCGACCGCCCGCATGTGGAGCCGGCTGACCGCGCTGCACGCCCACGTCGAGGGCCGCCTCGGCACCGCGCTGCAGCGGCGGCACGGCCTCGGCCTGTCCGAGTACCGCGCCCTCGGCCTGCTCGCCGAGGCCCCCAAGTCCGAACTGCGGATGCAGGACCTCGCCGCCGGCCTCGGCCTCAACCAGAGCTCCGTCACCCGGCTGGTCGCCCGCCTCAACGCCGCCGACTTCACCTACCGCGACCTCTGCCCGGACGACAAGCGCGGCGTCTACACCGTCCTCACCGACGCCGGCCGGCTCCGTCACCGGGAGGCCCGCGGCACCTACGAGGAGACCCTCGCCGCCGCCCTCGACGAGGCCGCCACCGGCACCCCCGACCTCGCCCCGCTGCTCGCCGCCGCGCGCTCCACCCTGACCTGAGAACGGGCACCCGCCCCGGAAACGCCGAGGACCGGCCCGCCCCCCGAAGGAGTCGGACCGGTCCCTGTCGCGCCTTGCGTCCCGGTGCCTACTCGCCGCCGCCGAAGCGGGCGGTCCAGCCGGCCAGGTCCTCGTCCGTGATCTTCGCGAACAGCACCGGCGGCACGGTGAACGGCGTCCCCGCCGGCACCGCGTCCAGCGCCCGCGCCTCCTCCGGGCTCACCCAGGCGCGGGTGCGCGCCGGGGCGTCGGCCGGCAGCGCGAACGCCTCGCGCATCGCCTGCGCCGCCGTCGGGATGAACGGCTCGGAGACCACCGCGTACAGGTGGATCAGGTTCATCGCCGTGCGCAGCGTCAGCGCCGCCGCCTCCGGGTCGGTCTTCACCTGCAGCCAGGGCGCCTTCTCGTCCAGGTAGGCGTTGCCCGCGCTCCACAGGGTCCGCAGACTCTGCGCCGCCTTGCGGAAGTTGAGCGCCTCCAGCTGCGTCTCGTAGTCGGCCAGCAGCTCGGCGATCTGCGCGCCGAGTCGCTCCTCCGCCTCGCCCGGGGCGTGCCCGGCCGGGACGTCGTCGCCGAACCGCTTGCGGCTGAACGACAGCACCCGGTTGACGAAGTTGCCGAGGGTGTCGGCCAGGTCCTTGTTGACGACCGAGGAGAAGAGGTCCCAGGTGAAGCTGGAGTCGTCCGACTCGGGCGCGTGCGCCATCAGGAAGTAGCGCCAGTAGTCGGCCGGCAGCAGCTCCAGCGCGACGTCTGTGAAGATGCCCCGCTTCTGGCTGGTGGAGAACTTGCCGCCGTAGTACGTCAGCCAGTTGAAGGCCTTGACGTAGTCGACCTTCTTCCACGGCTTGCGCGAGCCGAGGATGGTCGCCGGGAACATCACCGTGTGGAACGGGACGTTGTCCTTGGCCATGAACTCGGTGTAGCGGACCGTCTCGTCCGCCTCGTACCACCAGGACTTCCAGTCGCGCAGCTCGCCGTCGGCCGCCGCGTCCGCCCACTCCTTGGTCGCGCCGATGTACTCGATCGGCGCGTCGAACCAGACGTAGAACACCTTGCCGGCGGCGGCCAGCTCGGGCCACACGTCGGCCGGCACCGGCACGCCCCACTCCAGGTCGCGGGTGATCGCCCGGTCCTGCAGGCCCTCGGTCAGCCACTTGCGGGCGATCGAGGAGGCCAGCACCGGCCACTCGTCACCGTGCGCGGCCACCCACTCCTCGACCTGGCCGGTCAGCTTCGACTGGAGCAGGAACAGGTGCGTGGTCTCCCGCACCTCCAGGTCGGCGCTGCCGCTGATCGCCGAGCGCGGGTCCACCAGGTCCGTCGGGTCCAGGACGCGGGTGCAGTTCTCGCACTGGTCGCCGCGCGCCTTGTCGTAGCCGCAGTGCGGGCAGGTGCCGACGATGTAGCGGTCCGGCAGGAAGCGGCCGTCCGCGTTCGAGTACACCTGGCGGATCGCCCGCTCCTCGATGAACCCGTTGGCGTGCAGCTCGCGGGCGATCTCCTGGGTGATCTCCCGGTTCTGCGGCGAGGAGCTGCGGCCGAAGTAGTCGAAGGACAGCCGGAAGCCGTCGTACACCGCCTTCTGCTGCTCGTGCGCCCGCGCGCAGAACTCGGCGACCGGCAGCCCGGCCTCCTGCGCGGCGAGCTCGGCCGGGGTGCCGTGCTCGTCCGTCGCGCAGATGTACAGCACCTCGTGGCCGCGCTGGCGCAGGTACCGGGAGTAGACGTCCGCCGGCAGCATGGACCCGACCATGTTGCCCAGGTGCTTGATCCCGTTGATATAGGGGAGGGCGCTGGTGATCAGGTGCCGAGCCATCCTGGGATGCTCCAATTTCTCCCGGTGGCACCCCTGCTCCGGAGTACCGTGCCGGGCGCAGGGTCTGGGGCCGCAACGGAAGCCGGGCACGCGCTGACGAGCACCGACTCCCGGGCTGCCACACAGAGCGACGTTCCACTGTGGGCGGCCCCAATCCTATCGAAGCCCTACCCGCCCCCTCGCGCCCATTTCCCGGCGGTCGCTCAGCTCCACCCGGTCCGGTGCGCGATCCAGCGCCGCCCGATCTCCGCCATCGCCGCCTGGTACCCGCGCAGGTACGGCACCCCGGGCGGGGCCGGCAGACGTGAACTGCGCTCCCAGTACCCGGCCTGCGCGACGGCGAACGACGTCACCGCGCCGGGCGGGGCGTCCCGCCACGACTCTGCTTTTCCGAGTACCGCCTCCGCGCCCGCCGGCGTGTGCCCGGCCCGGATCAACTGGGTGAGCAGGAACGCCGGGTCCACCCAGGGCGCGCCCTGCTGGAGGTACGCCCAGTCGACGACGAGGGCCTCGCCGTCGCCGCGCATCAGCATGTTGTCGGCGCGAAGGTCGATGTGCAGCAGGCAGTCGCCGCCCGCGTCCGCCATCCAGTCCCGTTCGGCCGCCGCGAGGCGGTCGACGTGCCGCGCCGACCACTCGTCCAGCCCGGCGCCCTCCTCCCGCAGCACCCGCCAGCCGTGGAACCGCTCCTCCAGCGCCGCCGCGACCCCCGGCGCGTCCGGCACCGGCGCCGGACTCACCTTCCGCGGCAACCGATCGAGCAGCCGCACCACCGCGTCCAGGTCCGCCGACCCGGGCCGCAGGTCCGGGTGTCCGCCCGCGACGTCCTCGAACGCCATCAGCAGCCACCCGCCCGCCTCCCAGGCGTCCAGCAACCGCGGCACCGGCACGTCCGCCCCGAGGCTCCGGTTGATCCGCGCCTCCGCGGCGTACACCGGGTGCACCGGATGCCCGGTCTCCACCCCCTTCAGGAACACCCGCCGGCCGTCGCCGAGCACGGCCCGCACCGCCAGCCCCGGACTGAACCCGCCGCCCTGCACCTCGGCGTCGACGACCCCGGCGCCCAGCACCCCGGCCACCGACCCCCGCACCGCCTCGGGCAGTTCCCCCCAGCTCGGCCGCACCGACGTCCGCATCCCCATACCCTCCCCGACCTTGATCGGTGCAGCCTAGACCCCCGGTCCGTCGTCAGCCGACCGGTGCCCAACCCCACGGGCGCGGACCGTGCTCCCCGCGCAGGCAGGCCAGCCGGTAGTGGGCCTTCTCGTGGTGTCGGTCCGGGTCGATCGCGGCGTGCTGGAGGGCGAAACAGGTGACCCGGAACTCCCGGATGTCCCGCAGCACCGGGTAGCCGGCCCAGGTCATCACGTCGACGCCGTACGCCGCGCAGAACGCGGCGTACTCCTCGGCCGACACGCTGCCGTAGGTGCCGTACCCGACGGCGGTGGACGCGAGGTCCCACTCGGGCGGCCCGACCGACGTCCGCTCGAAGTCCAGCAGGTAGGCGGCGTCGCGGGTGACCGCCACGTTCCCGCCCCAGGCGTCCCCGTGCACGACGCTGACCGGCAGGCCGGCCGGCAACTCCCGCCAGGCCGCCTGGAGCTCGGCCAGCCGGCCGTCCAGCCAGCGCCGCGCCCCGTCGTCCAGCGTGGCCGCCTCACCGAGCCTGGCCGCCAGCCGAACGAACGGATCCAGTCGTCCCAACTCCAAGTCCGGCACCGGCAGTTCATGAACGACACGCAACAGCGGCGCGATCTCGGCGACGGTCCCCGCCCGGTGCGGCGGCAACTCCTCCCAGAACGTCACCGGATGCCCGTCCACCTCCACCGGCGCCCGCAGCCACTCCAACGGCCGCACCGCGGGCACCCCGCACTCCCGCAGCCACCGGGCGACCGCCAGCTCCCGCCCGGCCGCCGCCGACTGCCCCGGCCGACAGATCCGCGCCACCACCCCGCCCGGCAACCGCCACAGCGCGTTCTCCCCGATCCGGATCAGCTCCGCCCTCGCCACCGGAAGCCCAACTGCCGCACCCGCCTTGACCAATAACGAACGGGACCCCTCAACCCTGTCCATGCCCCCACCGTAACCGCGCCCCGCCCCCCGCGCCCCCGAATCCGCCTACCGGCGCTCGTCGGCGAACCGTTCCAGCGTGGGGAAGACGCCGGTGTCGATCGTGCCGGACGACTCGTACTGATCAAGCCCCATCGCGAAGAGGGAGCGTCGGTACTGCCACTTGATGTGCTTGTCGTGCCGTGCAGGGTCGGTGGGTCGCATGAGGGCGAGAAAGAAGAAGCACTTGACCAGGAGGAAGTCACCCAGGTGTTCGCTCACTCGCCGCCCCATCAGGGAAACGGTGGTTCCATCCAACGCAGCGGTGTACGCGGCGCGCTGCTCCGGGGTGATCACGTAGCCCTTGCCGCCGCCCTTGAACGCCACGATGTCGAGCGCGGGGTAGACGTCGTAGCCGAGCGGGATCGGTCCGTGGTGCTGCCAGTCGATGACCCCGGATTCCATGACGTTGGGCAGGCCGTAGTCCAAGTGCCCATGGACCATCGGAAGTCGGGCCAGTCGGCCGAGGGCGCGCTTGACCGCCTCATGGACCCTGGGGATGTCGAAGTCCGGGTTCTCCTCGAAGACGTCGGCGGTGAAGGCGGCGCTGTCGAACCACGGAGTGGCGGGGAGGGAGTGTTTGACCTGGGCCTTCAGGAGCCTCGACGAGACGCCGGCGGCTGTGCTGATCACTCGGTCGCTGACTTGGCCGTCCCGTCCGGCGTCGGCCAGGGCCTCCTCGTGCAGCGAGGTATCGCCGATCGCACGTTCGACGACGAAGTAGCCTCCGCCCTCGAACCCGCTGTCGACGATCTCCGGGACCGGATAGCCCAGCTCGGCAGCCAACTGCTGGAACTCGGTCTCTACCCGCAGCTCTTCGCCTCCGGTTCGCTTGTAATACAGGCCGTCGGACGACCTCCACACCCTGCCTCGGGTAGCGGTCCTGTCCTTCACGAACTCCCAGTCGCTCATCCAAATCATCCTGACGGATGCTCTCAAGCCGACCAGCTCGTCGATGTGCTCGGGAGGGGACATCCCGGGCCATGATGCTGCATAGGAAGTCGGTCTGTCCGACCTCCTATGCAGCTCTGCCCCTGGCGGACCTCCGACCTCGGGAGAACGGTGCTGCTGTTGACGCAGGCCGCTAGGCGGCAGCGGTGAGCTCCCGCGCGCGGTCCGCGAAGTCCACCACCAGACGGTGGTTGCCGAACGGCTCCATGCGGCGCTGGAGGTCCTGAACGGCTTCGACGCAGCGGGAGGACTGCACCTGCTTGGCGAGCGAGAGAGTCCGGATACCAGCAGCATGCGCGGCTTCGAGGTCATTGCGCTGCAGGTGCGAGACGGCGAGTGCCGCCTGAGACATCGCGCCGCGCCGCGCACGCTTCTGTTGCCGAGCGTGGTCGATGGAGAGGTGGGCGTGCTCGGACGCGTGGTCAGGCTGGTCGAGGTCGCGGAAGGTGTTGGCGTGCTCGCCGTGGAGGTAAGCGGAGTCGATGAACTTCGCCCACTCGGGCCCTTGATCCGGCTGCACTTGCCCGAATGCCTCCTCGGATCGAACGATGGCCTGTGCGGCGCCGGCCTTGTCGCCGAGCTTGGCCAGGGCGCGGGCCTCCAGTGCCCACAGGTCCGCGAGGCAGGCAGGTGAGGAAACCCCGGAGAGCCCGGCGCGCCCGGCCTGCGCGAGGCGGCGGCCCTCGTCCGGATGGCCGAGAAGGGTGGCCTGGTCGGCCATACCGGCCAGCACGTGCGCGCCAAGTGCAGGGTTGTGGGACTCCTCAGCGAGACGGAGGGACTGGATCAGGTAGCGCTGGGCGGTTCCGTGTTCGCCGTTGTCGTAAGCCATCCAGCCGAGGAGATATGTCTGCTCGTCGGCGGCCTCGCACAGAGCCCGCCGAACCTTGCCGGTGTAGGCGCGACGGAGAAGTGGGTAGACGTGGGAGTTCATGTATTCGGCGAGGGCCAGGCGGCCGGAGCCACCGCCCTGGAAGATGTCCATCTGTTGGAACACACCGAACATGTTTCGGACCGTTGTCACATCCTCCAGTCGCACCTGGGGCCCCGGCGTCGGGGACTGCTCCAGTGTGCTCAACAGCCAGTCACGCGAGGGCCCGACGCCCGCGACAGCGGCGAACGGGGCCATGGCCAGGAACTTGCGACGGTCCACGTCAGCTCTCCCCAGGTTGGTGACGGCTTCCACGGTAGCCGCGTAGAAGCGGAGGTGTGTGAGGAGAGGTTGTCTGCGGTCACGGAACCTTCCTGAGCCGGCCAGTTGAGCGTGAGGCGGCGGGTGAGGAAGGCGTGGCGACGAAGCGGCCGATGACGAGCCCGTCCAGCCCGCATCTGACGAATGTGGCCACCGCGTCGTCCGGGGTGCACACGATGGGTTCGTCGGCGCCGTTGAATGAGGTGTTGAGGACGATGGGTACTCCCGACTGCTGCCGGAAGGCGTCAATGAGTCTCCAGAGGTCGGGGTTGGTGTCACGGTGGACCGTTTGGACCCGTGCCGAGCCGTCGATGTGTACGACGGCGGGGATCTCGTCACGTCGGTGAGGGCGTACGGAAGAAGTGGCGAGCATGTACGGGTAGACGAGCGCGCCCGCCTCCGCGAGGTCGAAGTAGCCGGTGGCGTGTTCGGCTAGGACCGCGGGGGCGAACGGACGGAACGCCTCGCGCTGCTTGATCATGGCGTTGATCCGTACGGCGGTCGCGGCCGAGCACGGGGAGGCGAGGATGCTTCGGGCGCCGAGTGCCCGGGGGCCGAACTCCATACGTCCCTGGAACCAGCCGATCACGTTCCCTGCACTCAGCATGGCTGCGGCTTCCTGGTGGGGGCTGATCGTAGCCCTTACGCGGTAGCGCCCTGCCGGAAGCTTGGACAGTGCCGTTTCGATGACGCTGTCGGAGTAGGCGGGGCCGAGGAAGGCGTTGGCGAGAGGCACGCGGTGTTTCGGGTCGCAGACCGACAGCGCGGCCCCGACGGAGGTGCCGGCGTCGCCGGCGGCGGGCTGGATGAAGACCTGGTCGAATCGGCCGGAGCCGATGACGGTCGCGTTGGCGACGCAGTTCAGGGCAACGCCTCCCGCGAGGCAGAGCGTGCGACGCGGTACAAGGCTCTGGGCATGGCCAAGGTAGGCGCCGACCAGGCGTTCGAGGAGCCGCTGGAGAGCGTGGGCGATGTCGCGGTGCCGGTCGGTGATCTCCTCCCCGGGTTGGCGTGGTGGGCCGAGAAGGCTGACCAGGGCTGGGCTGTAGAGCGTGCGCCGGGCGCTGGGCCGCCGGTGGTGATCGAAGTAGCGCAGGTCGAGCCGCAGGCGGCCGGCGGCCGCGTCGAAACGGGCCAGGCGATCGAGCCGTTCGGAGTAGCTGGTGTCGCCGTAGGCCGCGAGACCCATCACCTTGTACTCGTCGGTTTGCGGGCGGAAGCCCAGGTAGCGCGTCAGGGCGCTGTACAGGTAGCCGAAGGAGTGCGGGTAGGTGATGTGGTGGTGCCTGGTGAGGCGCCCGCCGATGCCGTCGAAGACCGCGGCGGTCTCGTACTCGCCGCGGCCGTCGAGCGTGACGACCAGGGCGTCCTCGAACGGGGAAACGAGGTAGGAGCTCGCCGCATGGGCCCGGTGGTGTGGGACGGGAATGACGGGCAGATCGGCCGGTAGAAGGCCGCTTCGACGGATCATCCCCGGTAGCCGTCGGCGCTTGCGGTACTTGCCCAGGTCCGAGAGCAGTGAACCGATCGAGGCGACCGTGCCGAATCGGAGGTTGGCGGGAGCCAGGAGGAGGTGGAGTTTCGGGTCCACGAAGAGCGCCACTTGGTCGAGGTCCTTGGCGTGGGCACCGGTCAGGTCGAGGCAGGCGCGGATCGAGTGTTCGGGGAACGCCTTGGTGTTCTTGATCCGGTTCAGGCGTTCCTCTTCGATGGCGGCGACCACCGTGCCGTTGTGGACGATGGCCGCCGCCGCGTCGTGGGTGCCGAAGTTCAGCCCCAAGGTCAGGGTCAATCCCGCCTGCCGATCCACTCCTGGCCACCGAGGTAGGGGCGGAGCGCCTTGGGAATGTAGACGGTGCCATCGGCCTGGACGTGGTTCTCCAGGATGGCCAGTGCGGCGCGGTCGGTGATGCCAGTGGAGGAGATGGTGTGCGGGAGCACGGTCCTGCCAGCCCCATCCTTGAACCGGATCTTGAAGCGGCGGGCCTGGTAGTCCCATAGGTTCGAGTTGGAGTGCGTCTCGCGGTACATGCCGAAGGACGGGAACCAAGCCTCGGTGTCGTACTTCTTGTAGGTGGGAGCGCCCATGTCGCCGAGGCACACGCGTACGACCCGGTAGGGAAGTTCGAGGCCGTCGAGGATGTCCTCGACATTGCGCTGGCACTCGTTGAGCCACTGCTCGGACTGGTCCGGGTGGCACAGGACGATCTGCTCGACCTTGTGGAACTGGTGGGCGCGGAAGCCGCCGCGGTTGGTCCGGCCCGCCGCGCCGGCCTCGGTGCGGAAGCACGGGGAGAACGCGGCGACCTGGATCGGCAGTTCCTCGGGGTCGATGAGGGTGTCGCCGTAGTACCCGATCAGGGTCTGCTCGGTGGTGCCGATCAACGACAGGTCGGTGCCCTCGACCCGGTACAGCTGGTCCTCGAAGAACGGCAGGAAGCCGGTGCCGAAGAAGGTCCGCTCACGTGCCATGAGCGGGGTGAGCATCGGCGAGAACCCGCGCTGGACGAGCAGATCCTGGACGTAGGAGAACATCGCCCAGGCGAGGCGGGCACCGTCGCCCCTCCAGAAGTAGAAACCGGATCCCGAGACCTCGGCGGCACGCTTGAGGTCGAAGATACCCAGGCGCTCTCCGATGACCTCATGGGCGCGGGCCTCGTCGCTCGGGTGCGGGGCTCCGACGCGCCGCAGCTCGACATTGCCCTCGTCGTCCTCACCCGAAGGAGTGTCGTCCGGGAAGATGTTCGGCACTCGGACCCACAGCTCGTCGCGCTCGGCTTGGAGGTCACGGACGCGGTCGTTGGCGATCTGCAGGCGGCTCTTCAACTCGCGCGCGGCTTCGATGTCGGCACCCTTGCCGAGCTTCTTCTGCTGCGAGCGCAGGTCCTCGGCCCGGGTCTGCTCCTTGCGGAGTTCGGCGTCCGCGCCGATCAGCCGGTCGATGTCGACGTCGGAGCCCTTCGCCCGTGCGGTACGACGCACGAGGTCGGGGTCGGTGCGCAGCAGGGCGATGTCAATCACGGGGAGCTCTCTCCTTGGATCGGGTCCGGCGAGTGTAGGGAGCACGGCTTCGTGATCGCACCGCATTTCGGACGGTGTCGATCACCTCGTTGACGTGCTGGGGAGAGGACATGGTCACGGCGATGGCCCCGATACGGGGGTCGTCCAATGCCCAGGCCAGCGGCCGGAGCCGAGCGCGGGGGCTCGGGGCAAGTGGGTCGACCAGCGCACCGCGATTCAGGGGCGACATGCCGATGAACACCTTGCCCGCGCGCTCGATGTCGGTGAGGTGCCAGCGCATCCAGGACGAGGACAGGTGGTACTGACCAGCGACGGCTCCAATGGCCTCCTGTCGCAGGGCCGCGGTCAATGCGTCCGGGCCGTGGCAGTAGGCGTACACGCCGTCGACACGGCCGGAGGCGAACGCGACCCGGGCACCGGTACGGAAGAACGTGTCCAAGGCCCGGCGGTCATGGAGGAGGTCGGTGCGCCTGGTGCGCTTCAGATCGATCTCCAGCACGATCGCGTCGATCCGGCGGGTGCCGAGCTGGCCGGTGGAGACCTCGATGGCGGTGTGGATGCGAGCCTCCAGATCACCTTGCAACGGGCACTCGGCCTTGACGAGGTGTCTGATGCCGGAGACCGGTCCGATCTCGTCCAAGACCACACGCACGGCCCACTGCGTCCCGAGGTTCGGGTTGGAGTGGATGAGCCGTACGCCGGCGCGGAGCGCCGTGCGGAGTGCGGCGATACCGGGTCCGGACTCCTTGCCCGGGAAGAGGCGGCCGGCTACGAAGGTGGACGTGCCGAAGCACAGGCGGTCCAGCCCGGCGGTCATGTCCGTTCCCGGGCTTCCATCTGCTCGCGGGTGAGGATGGTGCGGAAGTGGGCGATCGTCTTCTGCTCGCCGACCACCTTGTCGAAGCGCAGCTCGCCCAACTGGTCGCGGTAGTGCTTGCGGTCGGGGTTGTCGATGTCGAACTGTTCGCTGTCGCGATAGCCGGTGATCCGCTTGAACGTCTCACGCTTCTCGTCCAGCGTCATTCCCCACAGGAGCGGCGGGTTCTTCTGGCTGATGCAGATCGTCGCCATGCCGTTGGGACTGACGCGAAGCTTCCAGCAGCCGCCGCAGGGATAGTCCCAGGAGAACATCGCCAGCACGGCAACCTTCACCCCGGTGTCGCCGATCTCGTAGTAGTTGTAGCTGGGGTTGTCGCCCTCGATGTCCTCTCGCCGGACGGGCTTGAGCTCGCCGGCCTTGGCGAGGGAGGCAAGGATCATCGGCTCCTCGACGAACTGGTCCTTCCAGAACGCCTCACCCTCGGCACCGAGCTGGGCCGGGTTGGAGGGGAAGAACTGGTTCAGTTTGATCGCCAGTTGGCCGGCACCACCGCTGCTGTTGAGCCGGTGGGCGTAGTCGATGAAGGCCGGCAGCTCGTGGAGGGTGTCGCGCATGGTGACGCACGAGATCTTGGTGAGGGTGGGCAGAAGTTCGACCGACCGCTCGATGCTCCGCAGAGTGTCGCAGTGGAAGCCCCGACGGGTGATGAACAGATTGCGCTGCCCGTCGAGGGTGTCGATGCTGATGATCGCGCGGGTGAGGCCGGCGTCGACGGCCTCTTCGATGAAGTGGTGCAGGCGGTAGCCGTTGGTCGTGACGATCTGTTGGGTGAAGCCGATTTCCTTCGCGGCTCGCAACAGGTCCACGAAGTCGCGCCGTACGGTCGGCTCTCCACCGGTGTAGTGGACTCGGGTGAACCCGATGTCGTGTGCGGCTTGGAGAACCTCGATGGCCTCCTCCAGTGACGGCTGGACGATGACGCCCTGTTTCCCCTCGGGGAGGCAGTACCGGCATCGGATGTTGCATCGGGAGGTGATTCCGAACCTGAGGTTCCATTTGCGCATGCCCGGCGAGTACCGGTTGTCCATCACCTTCATGACGCCTCTGCCTTTCACCGGATCGCAGCAGGCATGATGCGATCCGGTAGATCGTGGATCTATTGGCGAGGCACCAGGTTAGGTCTCCTGGAGTCGTTTTCCGGCGCTCAGTCGAGCTCTCGCATAAACTCATCGGCGCGCTCGCGGAGGAAGATCGAGGCGGCTTCTCCGGCCAGGGCGTGACTCAGGAAGAGGTCGAACAGTTCGATGTGGTGATTGATGTCCTGAGGGTCACGCAGGACGACCTCGCCGGAGAAAAGCTCGACGGTGACGAGTCGCTCGTCATAGATCACGAAGATATTCATCGGCGTCCCAGGTACGGCGCTGCCCTGGGGGATGATGGCCATCTCGACGTTGGGCTTCTCCGAAAGGGTGGCCATGTGCAACGCTTGAGCCGCCATGACCTCGGCCCCGGCGCGTCTCCACCTGATGGCCTGCTCGGTCATGAGAAAGACGAAACGGCGCGACCTGTCATCGAGGATGGATTGCCGCTCCAGGCGGGCCTGAACGACCCTGGCGACATTCCTGGCGGGGGCGCTGCGGACGGCAGGGGTGAGCGTTGCCGTTGCGTACTCGCGTACGTGTAGGAGGCCGGTCGGTACGGCGGGCAGAAAATGCCTTATCAGTGAGGACGACTCTTCAAGGGCTTTCAGCTCTGCCTGTTTGTGGTAAAGGCCAAGCCTGGCGTAGGTGCGCCAGGCTGTGTAGTCGACGTTGGCTGCCCGGGCTAATTCGAGCAGCCGTCTCTCTACTTCCTGCGGAATGCCGTCGAAAGCCGAAAGGATCAACTCCACGTCGAGTACCGTCGGAAGGATCCTCCCGGTCTCTATGCGGCTGATCTTCGACTGGCTCATGTTGCAGCGTTTGGCCAGCCGTTCTCCGGACAGCCCAGAAGCCTTGCGGAGGTCTCGAAGGGCCTCCGCAAGGTCCTTTCTCTGGCGTCCGTGATGTTCAGGGTCGAGCACTGTTCCACTCTGTAAGGCTTACGGATTCGGCCAGAGCGAGGTCTCGCCAGCGAAGGTACTGTGCCAGCGCGGGAGTCTCGATCAGCACCCGGTTGATCTGAGTGCCGTCGGGGCGGTAGTTCAGGTGCACGACGGTGGACTCATCGAACATCCAGAAATCCTGGTCGGGGAGGTCGAGCGCCCGACCGGTCAGGTCGAGAATCCGGATGTCCTCGCCGGCGGCCACATTGCCCGGGATGCCCCATGCGAGCTGGTACCGCTGGTAGTCGGTGAGCGGCTCGCGGACCACACGGACCCGACCGATGGCCTTGCCGGATGTGACAGCGGCTCGCACGGTCACGTGCCAGGGTGCGTTGTGGTCGTCCGGCTTGGGCTCCCCTCGGAGGAACCGGGCCAGGCTCTCCGCTTCGGCCGGCATCGTGTAGGTCGGCTGAACCTCCAGGCGCCAGGCCGACCGCTTGAAGTCCCGGAAGTGGCCCTGCCAGGCATCACCATCCAAGAGCACGAAACGCCTCCTTCAGTACGGACTCGGGGATCTCGACGATGGACTCGCCGGCCGGGGTGGTGTGCTCAACGTCGTACCCCTGGACCGCAATCGTGCCCCGATCGGTCAGGTAGACCGTCGGACAGTCTCCGGAGTCGCAGTCACCGCCGCTTCCGTTCCCGTTGTCGGCAGTGCCGCACGGTCCTCCGGCGATCAAGGTCAGCCTCACAGCGCCCCCTCAGCAGGTTGTGCACGACAAGCTACGGACCGTGGTGTCTCGGGAGCAAGGGCTGTCGGTCTTCGAGTCGCGTTCCTGCATAGATTCGACCTGTTGCACTGAGCCCCGCCGCCCCTCGCGTGGAGCGAGGGGCGGCGGAACTATCTGGTGTGCCTGCACAGGAAGTCGGGCGGGCCGACTTCCTGTGCAGGGGAGTTGGGGGTCGCTACTCGACGAAGTGGTCGAATTCGCCGGCTTTGACGCCGAGGACGAAGGCTTCCCACTTGCGGGGGGTGGTGCGGACGATGATCCCGTCGGGGTTGTTGGGGTCGCGGATCTCGACCATGCCGTTGAAGGTGCGGATTTCGAGGGCGTTCTCGCCCTCGCCGCCGGGGGCGGCCTTCTGCCAGTCGGTGTCCATGGGGCGGGTTCCTCCGGAGTTGGCCGGCGGCTCCTCGCGGGGCGCGAGGGGCCGCCGGAACGATTCGGCTAGGTGGCGGGGGTGGTGAAGTGGTCGAACTCGCCGCGCTTCACGCCTTCGATCCAGAGCGCGAACTTCTTGGGCGTGGTGAGGATGGTCGAGTTGGGGGAGTCGGATTCGCGGATCTCGACCGCTTCATCGGTGCTCCGCACCTCGACGCACTGGTTGCTGTTGCCGCTTATCGAGGACTTCTGCCAGTCGCTCATGGGATTTGCCAGCCTTCCAGGTTCGTCGAACTCGCCGCGCTTCACGTCCTCGATCCAGAGCGCGAACGTCTTCGGCGTGGTGGTGATCGTCGAGTCGGGCGTGTCGGATTCACGGATTTCGATGAGGCCTTCGGTGGTGGTGGAGACCTCGACGGAGTTGCCGCCGTCCTGGGTGCTGCTGGTCGACTTCTGCCACTGCTGCGACATGCTCACCTTTCCAATTCCAGGCCGTGCTTGATGTGTTGGACCAGTCCCCAGGAGTCCCGTCCGGAGTGCGGCAGAGCGGAGGTGGCCGCGTCTCCGGAAGGGAGGGCGAGCCGGCTGAGGTCTTCGAACCTCTCGCGATACGTCGCCACGGAAGCCGGTGAGTCGGTGAACTCGGAGGCGCCCGGGTGGTCGACCACGACGGTGGAGAGGGCGCGTGAAGGCGGCTCGGTGATGAGGAACGGGCCGGTGTAGGGCAGCGTGGCCCTGACGCTGAAAGGGAAGACCTGGATGGTCACGTTCGGCTTCTCCCACACTTCGAGAAGGTGTGCGAGCTGCTGTCGCATGGCGTCCTTGCCGGCGAACGACATCAGCAATGCGGCTTCGTGGATGACGAAGCGAAACGTGGCGGGACCGTCGAGTACGTGCTGCCGTTCGAGGCGGAAGGCGATGGAGTCCTCTATCTGGGCGGAAGTCAGCGATGTCTCGCTGTTGTGGAACGTCCGCCGGATGTACTCCTCGGTCTGGAGCAGACCGGGGATGAAGAAGGTCTCGAAGTTGAGGTAGGCCGAGGTGGCCCAGTGCTCCAACTCGGCCAGGTCGAGGGCGAAGGTGGGGACCTTCCGCTTGTGGCGGTTCCACCAGCCCTTGCCGTCGCTGGCGCCGAGCGCCGCGAGAGTATGGAGAAACTCCTCATCCGTGCAGTCGTAGAAGGCCGCGAGCGAGCGCATGCGCTCCTCGTCGAGGCCGGTGCGTGCCGCCTCGATGTGGTTCAGCTGGGGGCCGCGCATCCCGACGTGCGCCGCGGCCACCTGGACCGGCACATCGGCATCCAGTCGAAGCCTGCGGATCTCGGCGCCGTACCGTCGCTGCCGCTCGCTGATGTGCGCTCGTAGAGCCAAAGTCGTCCCTTCCCGTGGCAACCGCAGTGTTGCGCGCGGGAGTGGTCCCGCGCCACCTGCTGAGGGCAGATCAGCAGGATCACCCTTTCGAGTGGTTGCACTAATGAAGGGATGAGCCTACCTTGAGTAGCGCGTCACTCACTGATGGTTGATCAGCGTTCCCGAAGTGCACCTCGGGTGAGCCGGGGCAGGCCACGGGTGGTGGGCCTTTGTGGGTGTTCGACCTCATCCCTCAACTGGACTGGAGACAGTCGATGTTGCTTCCTCTTCTCCGCCCCCTCGATGCCGATCCCGTCAGAGAATTCAGGCTCGATCTGTTCCCGCCGGCGGCGCCTGAGATGGTGGGGGTGTTGCGGCGGCTGTTGAGCGAGATGCTCAAGGTGGCGGGGGCCGACTCCGACGGGCCCTGCCTGATCCTCTCCGAGCTGGTGACCAACGCCCTACTGCACGGGCAGGGGGCGCCGACCGTCGTGCTCGAACTCCGTTGTGGGCAGCTCTATATCGCGGTTGCTGACGGGTCGACTGCCGCGCCCGTCCGTCGGGAGCCGGATGTGGCTCGAACATGCGGGCGGGGGCTTGACCTCGTCGCCGCTTTGGCCGATGACTGGGGTGTGGAACTCATCGGGGTGTGTGGCAAAGCGGTCTGGGCCGTGGCGGCGGTCGATCACTGATGGCGGTCGTGCTGCTGACGGGCCTGCTCGTATCGGTGGTCTTCGTGGGGGTGGTGGCGCAGATCATCGCGACCCGTCAGCCGCGGGAAAGACGCTCCAGCGGGGGCGACTTGGCGGACAAGTAGCGGTCAGCCGGCGGCGAGCCGCTCCTCCAGGCGCGCCCGCGCGGCCGGCCACTCGTCCCGCAGCATCGAGAAGTACGCCGTGTCCCGCCACACCCCGCTGGCCCGCCTCTTCTCCCGGCGGTGGATCCCTTCGTACGAAGCCCCCAGCCGCTGGATCGCGTTGCGCGACCGCTCGTTGAGCGCGTCGGTCTTCCAGAACACCCGCCCCATGCCCAGTTCCTCGAAGGCATGGATGAGCAGCAGCAGCTTCGACTCCGAGTTCACCGCCGTGCGCCACACCGACCGCGCGTACCAGGTGCCGCCGATCTCGACGAGCTCGTCCTCCGCGCTGAAGTCGTAGTAGCCGGTGATGCCGACGGCCCGCCCCGACGCGAGCTCGATCACGGCGAACTTCACGGCGTTCCCCGCCGCCATCTCACCGAGCCGGAAGTCGATGATCGCGCCCAGCTCCTCCTCGCTGGTCGGCGCGGCGAACGGGATCCAGCGCCACACCTCCGGGTCCGATCCGACGGTGGCCCAGAGGTCGGCGAGGTGTCGGCGCTCCAGCGGCTCCAGGCGGACGTGGCGGCCGGTGAGGGTGACGGGGGTGGGGAGCTTCGCAGTCATGATCGAGAAGGTAGCGCGAGAATGCACTAGGTGCAATGGGTTATTGCCTTAGTGCAAATGAGTCAGGGCAGCGAAAAGGCCCCGCGAGCGAACCCGCGGGGCCCTTCGGTGATCAGGCTCAGATGAACGAGTTGATCTGGATCGTCTCGTCCCGGCCCGGGCCGACGCCGATGGCGGAGATCGGGGCGCCCGACATCTCCTCCAGCGCCTTCACGTACGCCTGGGCGTTCTTCGGCAGGTCGGCGAAGGTCTTCGCCTTGCTGATGTCCTCGTTCCAGCCCGGCAGCGTCTCGTAGATCGGCTTGGCGTGGTGGAAGTCCGACTGGTTGTACGGCAGCTCGTCGACCCGCTGTCCGTCGATCTCGTACGCGACGCAGACCGGGATCTGCTCCCAGCCGGTGAGCACGTCGAGCTTGGTCAGGAAGAAGTCGGTGAGGCCGTTGACCCGGGTCGCGTAGCGCGCGATCACCGCGTCGAACCAGCCGCAGCGGCGGTCACGGCCGGTGGTGACACCGCGCTCGCCGCCGATCCGGCGCAGCGCCTCGCCGTCCGCGTCGAGCAGCTCGGTCGGGAACGGGCCGGAGCCGACGCGGGTGGTGTACGCCTTCAGGATGCCGATGACCCGGTTGATCTTGGTGGGGCCGATGCCGGCGCCGGTGCAGGCGCCGCCCGAGGTCGGGTTGCTCGACGTCACGAACGGGTACGTGCCGTGGTCGACGTCGAGCAGCGTGCCCTGGCCGCCCTCCAGCAGGACGACCTTGTTGGCCTTCAGCGCCTCGTCCAGCACCAGGGTGGTGTCGGCCAGGAACGGCTTGATCTTGTCCGCGTAGCCGAGGTACTCCTCCAGCACCAGGTCGGCCGGGATCGCGCGGCGGTTGTAGAGCTTGACCAGGATCTGGTTCTTGTCGTGCAGCGCCGCCTCGATCTTCTGGCGGAGGATCGACTCGTCGAAGAGGTCCTGGACCCGGATGCCGACGCGGTTGATCTTGTCCGCGTAGGTCGGGCCGATGCCGCGGCCGGTGGTGCCGATCCGGCGCTTGCCGAGGAAGCGCTCGGTGACCTTGTCCAGCGTGCGGTGGTACGGCGTGATCAGGTGGGCGTTGCCCGAGATCAGCAGCTTGGAGGTGTCGATGCCGCGCTCGTTCAGGCCGTTGAGCTCGGAGAGCAGCACGCCCGGGTCGATGACGACGCCGTTGCCGATCACCGGCGTCACGTTCGGGCTGAGGATGCCGGAAGGCAGCAGGTGCAGCGCGTACTTCTGGTCGCCGATGACCACCGTGTGACCGGCGTTGTTGCCGCCCTGGTAGCGGACGACGTAGTCGACGGAGCCGCCGAGGAGGTCGGTCGCCTTCCCCTTGCCCTCGTCTCCCCACTGAGCGCCAACGAGCACGAGTGCCGGCACAGGCGTACACCCCTTCCGGTTGGGGCATCCTGCGTAGGCCGCAGTCTGCCCCGAGATAGACGAAGCCCCTGGCGCAATAGCGCAAGGGGCTCTTGCACCGAGAGATTACCTGAGGAAGGACCGGTTGTGTCGTCCCTGTCCACGCCTGCAACCGGCGGCCCGGAGCCGCTTCTCCTGCTCCTCGACCCGGCGGCCCGGCAGTCGGACGGCGAGTCGGTGCGGATCGCGAAGGACGTCCTCTCGGGTGGGGCGGACGTCAAGGTGGCCTACCCCGAGAGCCCGTCCGAGCTTGATCGGCTGCTTTCGCACCGGGGTCGGCGACGACCGGTGGTGATCGGCAATGACCTCGCCCTGCAACGGGTGCTCCAGGCCCTGTACCGCCAACGTGAGCTGGGGGCAGACCCGGTGGGCATGGTTCCGGTCGGCCGGGCGGACGAGCTGGCGGTGGCCCGGGCACTCGGCGTGCCGGCCGCGCCGGTGGCGGCGGCCCGCGCGGTGCTGGCGGGGGCGGCCCGGAAGCTGGACCTGCTGGTCGACGACGGCGGCGGGGTGGCGCTCGGCGGGGTGCGGATCTCGGGCGGCGGGACGCGTCGCACGGTGGGCCGTCCGAGCGGGTGGCGTTCGCTATGGGCGAAACTGGCTGCGGCCGAGCAGGGGACCGCACTCACTCCGGGACACGGAGACCACACGGAGCGCGGGCGGGAGACCGATCATGCGGTCCGCCCCGCGCGGGCGGAACGCGCCGACCCCCGGCTGCGGGTCGAGGCGGACGGCCGGCTGCTCGCCGACGTCCACCGCCCGGTCCGGGTGGTCCAGGTGACCCTGCCCTCCGGCGAGGCGGTCGGCGAGGGCGTGATGGAGATCGTGGTCCGCGCCCCCGGTGCGCTGCTGCGCGCCCGGGCGGCGAGCGTCTCGGTGGTCGGCCGCGGTTTCGGCTACGAGGCGGACGGGCACGCGGTCGGCCCGGTCCGGGCCCGCACGTGGACGGTCCACCCCGGCTGCTGGGGCCTGCTGCTGCCCGCCGCGTAGCGCGGAGCACCCGCCGGCCGCCGGAAACCGCCCGCTCCGTAGCCGAGGGGCAGCACAGGGCGACGACGCCCGCCGGGTGAGCAGGCTCACGTTGGGCGAACGGCGGCCGAACGCGCGGCGAAGGGCCGTCCGTGCACGGAATGCGTCAACGGGCGCGAACCACAAGGCCAAGCGCGTCCCCGGCGATCGGAATAGCGCCGAAATCCGCACCGGGTAAGGGGTTTTGTCTACGCGCGTTACCGATGGACCGCCGGACAATCCCGCTCGCCCGGATTCCGGAAGCCTGTGCCAACTGCCCTAGACTCGAAGGCGTGCCACGTGGTGACGGAAGACTCAACCACGATCTTCTTCCCGGTGAGAAAGGCCCCCAGGACGCTTGCGGCGTCTTCGGTGTCTGGGCTCCCGGCGAGGAGGTCGCCAAGCTCACGTTCTTCGGCCTTTACGCCCTGCAGCACCGCGGTCAGGAATCCGCGGGCATCGCAGTGAGCAACGGCTCCCAGATTCTCGTCTTCAAGGACATGGGACTGGTCTCCCAGGTCTTCGACGAGGCCTCCCTGGGGTCGTTGCACGGGCATATCGCCGTCGGACACGCCCGCTACTCGACCACCGGTTCCTCGGTCTGGGAGAACGCCCAGCCGACCTTCCGGGCGACCGTTCACGGTTCGCTGGCCCTCGGGCACAACGGAAACCTGGTGAACACCGCCGAACTGGCGGCCATGGTCGCCGAACTCCCCGGTGAGGAGCACGTCTCCCGCTCCGGGCGGACGGCCGCGACCAACGACACCGACCTGGTGACCGCGCTGCTCGCCGGCCACCCGGACCTCTCCATCGAGGAGACGGCCAAGGTCGTGCTGCCCAAGGTCAAGGGCGCCTTCTCGCTCGTCTTCATGGACGAGCACACGCTCTACGCCGCCCGCGACCCGCAGGGCATCCGCCCGCTGGTGCTGGGCCGGCTGGAGCGCGGCTGGGTGGTCGCCTCCGAGACGGCGGCGCTGGACATCTGCGGCGCCTCCTTCATCCGCGAGGTCGAGCCCGGCGAGCTGATCGCCATCGACGAGAACGGCATGCGCACCTCGCGCTTCGCCGAGGCCAAGCCCAAGGGCTGCGTCTTCGAGTACGTCTACCTGGCGCGCCCGGACACCAGCATCGCCGGCCGCAACGTGCACCTCTCCCGGGTGGAGATGGGCCGCCGGCTGGCGAAAGAAGCCCCGGTCGACGCCGACCTGGTGATAGCCACTCCCGAGTCCGGCACCCCGGCCGCGATCGGCTACGCCGAGGCGAGCGGCATCCCGTACGGCTCCGGCCTGGTGAAGAACGCCTACGTGGGCCGCACCTTCATCCAGCCCAGCCAGACGATCCGCCAGCTCGGCATCCGGCTCAAGCTCAACCCGCTGCGCGAGGTCATCGCCGGCAAGCGCCTGGTCGTGGTGGACGACTCGATCGTCCGCGGCAACACCCAGCGCGCGCTGGTGAAGATGCTCCGCGAGGCCGGCGCCGCCGAGGTCCACATCCGGATCTCCTCGCCGCCGGTGAAGTGGCCGTGCTTCTTCGGCATCGACTTCGCCACCCGCGCGGAGCTGATCGCCAACGGCATGACCATCGAGGAGATCGGCCGCACCCTCGGCGCGGACTCGCTCTCGTACATCTCGATCGACGGCATGATCGAGGCCACCAAGCAGCCGAAGGACAAGCTCTGCCGGGCCTGCTTCGACGGCGAGTACCCGATGGAGCTGCCGGACCCGGCGCTGCTCGGCAAGCTCCTGCTGGAGGCCGAGATCAAGGGCGGCCAGCAGGCCCCCGCGGTCCGCGGCAAGCCGACCAGCGGCAGCGACCTGGACGGCGTCCAGTCGCTGCTCGGCGGAGCGGGCGCGGCCGACGCGCTGCGCCGCCCGTAACGATCCACGGTGGGGTCCCGCGAACCGGGGCCCCACCGCTGTTCCGACCCCCACTGACCCGAGAGGGCCGCACGCAGTGACCAGCAACCAGAACGGCGCCACCTACGCCGCCGCCGGCGTCGACATCGAGGCGGGCGACCGCGCCGTCGAGCTCATGAAGCAGTGGGTGAAGAAGGCCAACCGGCCCGAGGTGGTCGGCGGCCTCGGCGGCTTCGCCGGGCTCTTCGACGCGTCCGCCTTCAAGAACTACGAGCGGCCGCTGCTGGCCTCGGCCACCGATGGCGTGGGGACCAAGGTGGCCATCGCCGCCGCCATGGACAAGCACGACACGATCGGCCACGACCTGGTCGGCATGGTCGTCGACGACCTGGTGGTGTGCGGTGCCGAGCCGCTGTTCATGACCGACTACATCTGCGTCGGCAAGGTCGTGCCGGAGCGGGTCGCCGCGATCGTCAAGGGCATCGCGGAGGGCTGCGCGCTGGCCGGCTGCGCCCTGGTCGGCGGCGAGACCGCCGAGCACCCGGGCCTGCTCGGGCCGGACGAGTACGACGTCGCGGGCGCCGGCACCGGTGTCGTCGAGGCGGACGCGCTGCTGGGCGCCGAGCGCGTCCGGGCCGGCGACGTGGTGATCGCGATGGCCGCCTCCGGCCTGCACTCCAACGGCTACTCGCTGGTCCGCCACGTGCTGCTGAACGAGGCCGGCTGGAAGCTGGACCGCAAGGTCGAGGAGTTCGGCCGCACGCTCGGCGAGGAGCTGCTGGAGCCGACCCGGATCTACTCGCTGGACTGCCTGGCGCTCGCCCGGGCCACCGAGGTGCACGCCTTCTCGCACGTCACCGGCGGCGGCCTGGCGGCCAACCTCGCGCGGGTGATCCCGGCCGGCCTGCACGCCCGCCTGGACCGCGGCACCTGGACCCCGCTGCCGGTCTTCCGGACCGTCGCCGAGGTCGGCCGGGTGGCCACCCTGGAGATCGAGAAGACGCTCAACATGGGCGTCGGCATGGTCGCGGTCGTCCCGCCGGAGTCGGTGGACGTGGTGCTGGCGATCCTGGAGGACCGTGGCGTCGAGGCGTGGCTGCTGGGCGACATCGTGGACCGGACCGACGAGCACGACGGCGGCGCGGCGCTCTACAACGCCTACGAGGGCTTCACGACGGTCTGACCGGCCGGCTGTCGATCAGCACGACCAGCAACGGGAAGGGCCCTTCCGGCAGCCGCCGGAAGGGCCCTTCCCGTACCCGCGCCGGAACCGTCACCGGCCGAAGCGTGCGGGAGGCGAGCTGAAGCGTGCGGGAACGCCGAAAACCGGCCCGGCGCTCGGGGCGCCTGGACCGGTGGACGGCTGTTGCGTCGTGCTGTTACGCGCGGCGGCGGGTCTGCGAGGAGGACCCGGTGTCCGAGTCCACGTCGTCGTCCTCGTCGTCGGCGGCATACCGAGCCGCGTACTCCGCGTAGGGGTCGTCGTCCTCCTCTTCTTCCTCGATCGGCTCCGGCTCGATCGGGGAAGTGGAGGGCGATACGCCCAGCTCGCTGGACAGACGGTTGGCGTCGAACCCGCCGCTGTTGTACTTCAGCTCGCGGGCGACCTTCGTCTGCTTGGCCTTGGCCCGGCCGCGCCCCATGGGTCGACCCCCTCAACGATGGGGCTCACGGCCCCGAGTCTGACACGTGTTCATGATCAGGAGCGGCCTGCCCGAATGGGGAGGACCGTCCCTTGGAGCATTAACGGTACCTGTTTCTGCCGCTGGACGGTACGTCGTCGGTGTGACGTGGCGCGCACCGACCGCACCCGAGACCAGGTCTTCCCAGGTCACGGGAGGTTTTGCGGCAGTTTGCGCGCCGTCCGGAGGTATCTGAGGTCCGTCGTTCCGGGATCGATTATCCCCCCAAGGGGGGTCTTGGATCACCCGATCGGGTGCAGAAGTGAGAATCCGGTTCCACATTGTGATGCGCGGGGGACGGCCGACCGCCGCCCCCCGCGCACCGCGGTCCGGATCAGCCCCGGCGGGCGCCCGGCAGCAGCACCGAGCGGAGCGCGCTGATCTCGCGCATCCGCTTCTCGGCGAGGCGGTCGGCGGCGACGGCCGGCGGCACGCCGTCGGCGGCGGCCCGGGTGAAGATCTCCAGGGTGGTGTCGAAGATCTTCGTCGCCTTGTTCTTGGCCCGGTCGAAGTTGAAGCCGTCGATCTCGTCGGCGACCTGGATCACGCCGCCGGAGTTCACCAGGTAGTCCGGGGCGTAGAGGATCCCGCGGTCGGCGAGGTCCTTCTCGACGCCGGTGTGGGCCAGCTGGTTGTTGGCGGCGCCGCAGACGATCGAGGTGCCGAACTCGCCCAGCGCGGCGACGACGTCGTCGGTCAGCGCGCCACCGAGCGCGCAGGGGGCGTAGACGTCCAGCTTGGCCTGGAGCAGGGCGGTGGTGTCGGCGACGACCTCCACCTCCGGGTGGGCGGCGCGCACCCGGTTGACGGCGGCCTCGAAGGGGTCGGTGACGACGACCGTGGCGCCGTCCGCGACCAGGTGGCCGACCAGGTAGTGGCCGACCTTGCCGACGCCGGCGACGCCGACCCGCTTGCCGCGCAGGGTCGGCTGGCCCCAGCGGGCCTGGGCCGAGGCGCGCATGCCCTGGAAGACGCCGAAGGCGGTCAGGATCGAGGAGTCGCCGGCGCCGCCGTGCTCGGGCGAGCGGCCGGTGACGAACTCGGTCTCGCGCGCGATGACGTCCATGTCCTGGACGTAGGTGCCCACGTCGCAGGCGGTGATGTAGCGGCCGCGCAGCGACTGCACGAAGCGGCCGTAGGCGCGGAGCATCGCCTCGTTCTTGTCCTTGTTCGGGTCGCCGATGATGACGGCCTTGCCGCCGCCGAGGTCGAGGCCGGCGAGCGCGTTCTTGTAGGACATGCCGCGCGAGAGGTTGAGGGCGTCCTCCAGCGCCGCCTCCTCGGAGGCGTACGGGAAGAACCGGGTGCCGCCGAGGGCGGGGCCCAGCGCGGTGGAGTGGATGGCGATGATCGCCTTGAGCCCGGAGGAGCGGTCGTGGCAGAGGACGACCTGCTCGTGGCCGTCGCCGGTGGCGCCGTCCTGGGAGGTGCCGAAGATCCGGCCGAGCACGCCGGGTGCGGGGTGCGTGGCGGATGCGGTCTGTACGTCGGTCACTGTGGTGACTCCAGTATTCGAGGCCCGCTGCTGTGGTGCGGGCGCCTAAGGCGAAGCGTAGTCGCGCCCCGCCCGGCGATCCGCCCCCTCGGCGAAGCTCGGGCCGGTTGTCCGAGGGGTGAGACGGGACGCCCCGGAACAGTGCGTTCACCCCTTCCCGGAGCGCCCGCGAACGGACCTCTCCCGGGCGACGGGGGGTGCGTGCGACGATGCAGGACGTGACCGTCGTCCGTACTTCCGTGCTGCCGCCCTACGCCGCGCACCTGCGGGTCTACGAGCCGCTGGCCGCCTACCCGGAGCCCGAGCGGGCGCGCTGGCAGGCCTACGCGGCCGAGCACGGCCCGGACGCCGCGGAGGCCGGCGGCTCGGTGGCGGCGGCGGTGCTGGCGGAGCAGCGCTCGGCGCTGGCCGAGCTGGTCGGCCGGACGCCGCGGGCGCTGCCGGAGCGGGAGAGCGAGCGGGCCTTCGTGCGGGTCGTGGACGGGGTGCTGTACGTCTGTCCGTGGGCGACCAGGCTGCGCAGCTGGCAGGCCCTGGACGAGCTGCGGGAGGGGGCGCCGGTGGCGCTGCTGGACACCGCGCTGCCGCCGGCCACCCGGGCGGCGGCGGAGGCGGACCGGGAGCGCTGGCGGGCGGACCATCCGGACGCCCGGCCGTGGATCCTGACGAACCGGTGGGAGGTGCCGGTCCGCTGGTTCCTGCCGTTCGGGGACGAGGATCGATGCTTCGTTCCCGCAGGGGAGGGGGAGAAGGGTGGGGAAGGGGTCCGGGGGGACCAGGCGTCGCTGTTCTACCTGACGCCGATGGCGCAGGCGCGCCGCCGGGTGGCCCGGGCGTACCGGGCGCTGCGCGAGGCGGTGCCGGAAGGGGAGCTGGTGCGGGGGGCGGAGCAGATCGGGCGGTGGCTGGAGGAGTTCCATCCGCGATCGCTGGTGGAGCTGGACTACGGGGGGCTGGTGCACCTGCTGGGGCCTGAGCGACTGTCGGCGGACCGTTCGGCGGGGGAGCTGGAGGACGGGCTGCGGGCGCTGCGGGCGGGGGACGCGGCGGAGGCGCTGCGGGCGTACGAGGCGCTGACGGTGCGCTGGCGGCAGGTGCTGGCGCTGCGCCACGCGAACTGACCCGGTGTCGGCAGGGGCTTGTAAGACTGTAAGAGTCCTACGGCCCGAACCGTATGACCAAGGTCCTGGTTCGGGTCAATAGCTGTCGAACGTGACACTACTCACCGTTGACGCGAACTAACCCCTATGTGCAAAAATGGGACAACCAGCCCAACTTCACGTGAGCGTGCCCACTTTTGGGTGGTTCTGGAGTCGATGCGTGCTTTGCGGGAAAACTGCGGGTCTGGTCCCCTCGTAACCGAATGTCACTATAAGGTGACCGCCCGTTATGGGGTGGTCCATCGCCATCCGTCGGCCTTGAACCCGTGAGGGGTCAATTTTGGCGGTTTGGTCGATAGGGCTGGACGGATGGTGTAGTTGTAGACACCAGGACAAGCCGTTCGTCCTATAACCGACTCGGCCCGTCTATGCCATTTCGGGCATCGCGGGCCAAGGTGCAGAATTTGAAGGATAGAACCGCCCTGGTTCGGTTCTCCCGAGGAGGCCGCTCATGACCGCTCGTACCCCCGATGCCGAACCTCTGCTGACTCCGGCAGAGGTCGCCACCATGTTCCGCGTGGACCCGAAGACCGTGACGCGCTGGGCCAAGGCCGGCAAGCTCACGTCGATTCGCACGCTCGGCGGGCACCGCCGTTACCGTGAGGCGGAGGTGCGTGCCCTGCTGGCCGGTATTCCGGCGCAGCGTACCGAGGCCTGACAGGGGCCACGCTCAAGGCTCTTTGAAAGGGGCCGCTTACCGGACTCCGCCGGGTCCGGTAAGCGGCCCCTTTGTCGTCTCCGCCGGCGTCTCCGCGGCGATCTCTACAGACTTGTCGAACCACTGCGCGATCTGCCGGAATGTTGAACTCCGGATAACGATTTGAGGGGGAAGGGGTGGGGGGGATTTACTGTGAATAGCAGTACAATTTTACATATTAAATTAGTGCCCATCGGGCAGGGTGTTCGAACGGTCGGTTCCCGAAAGGGACGGGTGACGACCATCACACGCACAGTCACTTGTGGTCTAGACCTAGTTCGGGGTAAAGGGGTGCCCCGGAAAAACGCGAGAGGCCCGGAACCAAACGGTTCCGGGCCTCTCGACTACGGCGATCCCGACGGGACTTGAACCCGCGACCTCCACCTTGACAGGGTGGCGAGCTAACCAACTGCTCCACGGGACCAGAGTGTTCTGATCCGTTCGCTTCGTTTGCCGCGCTGCGAACAAGACAGACTCTAGCCCATGGTGGGCCTCCAGGTCGAACCGGCCCCCGGAGGCCCCCAGCTCAGAGGGTCGCCCGGGCCGCCTCCATCGCCTTCATGATCCGCTTCTCCGACACCGGCGACGGCGTCCCCAGCCCCTGGGCGAAGAAACTGACCCTCAACTCCTCGATCATCCAGCGGATCGCCAGCACCTCCGCGGACGGCTGCTGCCCGGCCGGCACGGCCGCCAGCAGCTCCCCGTAGGCCTGCTGCACCTGCTGGACCTTCAGCAGTTGCTGGGCGTCCCGCTGCGGGTGGTTCGGCAGCGCCTCCAGCCGGCGGTCCACCGCCAGCAGGTACCGCTTGAGGTCCGGCAGCCGCTGCCAGCCGGTCGCCGTGACGAAGCCCGGGTGCACCAGCGAGGCCAGGTGCAGCCGGACGTCGTTCACCGCGTTCAGCAGCACCGGGCTGCTCACCGACTTCAGCCGGGTCGACGCCTTGTGGAAGGCGATCAGCGCGGTGGCCGTCTTCAGCGTGGTGTCCGCCGAGAGCTCGTACAGATCGGCCCGGACCTTGTCGCGCAGCGTCCCGAACGCCGCCTCGTCCCAGGCCGGACCGCCGGCCAGCGTCATCAGCCGGTCCGCGGCGCAGGCCACCACGTCCTCGAACATCGCCGGGATCGAGCCGTGCGGGTTGTACGACAGCGCGAGCTTGGCCTGGTTGCCCAGCCGGCCCTGGATCGACTTGGCGGGCGAGTTGGTGCTCAGCATCAGCAGCCGCCGGGTGCCCTCCCACATCGCCCGCTGCTGCGCCTGCGGGGTGTCGAACAGCTTGACGGCGACCGAGTCGCCCTCGTCCACCAGCGCCGGGTAGGCGCGCAGCGAGTGGCCCCGCGAACGCTGCTCGAAGGTGCGCTGGAGCACCGGGAGGCCGGCCGGCCAGGCGGTCAGCCCGGACTGCTCGATGCCCCGCCCGGAGGCGGCCGAGGAGAGCGTCTCCTTCAGCTTCGGCTTGAGCCGCAGCCGCAGCTCCTCCAGGTCCTTGGACTCGGCGAGCTTCTTGCGGCCGTCCACCACCCGGAAGGTCACCTTGAGGTGGTCCGGGACCCGCTCCTCGTCCCAGGCCTCCGGCGGCACGGTGATCGCGGTCATCCGCTTCAGGACGTGCTCCAGGGTCGGCAGCAGCGGCTCCTGGCGGGTCTTCAGCTCGCGCAGCGCCGCCTTGGCGAAGTCCGGCGCGGGCACGAAGTTGCGCCGGATCGCCTTCGGCAGCGACTTGATCCAGGCGGTGACCAGCTCCTCGCGCAGCCCCGGGATCTGCCAGTCGAAGCCCTCCGCGGTGACCTGGTTGAGCACCGGCAGCGGGATGTGGACGGTCACGCCGTCCGCGTCGCTGCCCGGCTCGAACTGGTAGGTCAGCTGGAACCGCAGCTTCCCCTGCTGCCAGTGGTCCGGGTAGTCGGCCTCGGTGACGCCGTCCGCGGCGTCGTTGATCAGCATCGACTTCTCGAAGTTCAGCAGGTCCGGCTGCTCGTGCCGGGCCTTCTTCCACCAGGAGTCGAAGTGCCGGGTGGAGACGATGTCCTCCGGCAGCCGGCTGTCGTAGAACTCGAACAGGGTCTGGTCGTCGACCATGATGTCCCGGCGGCGGGCCCGGTTCTCCAGCTCCTCGACCTCGCTGAGCAGCTTCCGGTTCTCCGCGAAGAACTTGTGGTGGGTCTCCCAGTCGCCCTCGACCAGCGCGTTGCGGATGAACAGCTCGCGGCAGAGCTCCGGGTCGATCCGGCCGTAGTTCACCTTGCGCTGGGCGACCACCGGCACCCCGTAGAGGGTGACCTTCTCGTACGCCAGCACCGCGCCGGACTTCTTCTCCCAGTGCGGCTCGCTGTAGCTGCGCTTCACCAGGTGCTCGGCCAGCGGCTCGACCCACTCCGGTTCGATCTTCGCGTTGATCCGGGCCCAGAGCCGGGAGGTCTCCACCAGCTCGGCGGACATCACCCAGCGCGGCGGCTTCTTGAACAGGCCCGAGCCGGGGAAGACCGCGAACCGGGCGCCGCGCGCGCCGCCGTACTCGCGCTTCTCCACGTCGAACAGGCCGAGGTGGGAGAGCAGGCCGGCCAGCAGCGACTGGTGGATCCGGTCGGCGTCCGGCTCGGCGTCCTCGTGCGCCTCCTCGATGGTGACGCCGAGCTGCTTGGCGACCGTCCGCAGCTGGGAGTAGATGTCCTGCCACTCCCGTATCCGCAGGTAGTTGAGGAACTCGGCCTTGCACATCCGGCGGAACGCCGAGGAGGAGAGCTCCCGCTGCTGCTCCCGCACGTAGCGCCACATCGACAGGAAGGAGAGGAAGTCGGAGGTCTCCGAGTTGAACCGGCGGTGCCGCTCGTCGGCGGCCTGGCGCTTCTCCGCCGGGCGCTCGCGCGGGTCCTGGATGGACAGCGCGGCGGCGATCACCATGACGTCGCGGACGCAGCCGTTCTTGTCCGCCTCCAGCACCATCCGGGCCATCCGCGGGTCCACCGGGAGCTGGGCCAGCTTGCGGCCCAGCGGGGTGAGCCGCTTGCGGACGTCCTTCTCGGCCGGGTCGAGCGCGCCCAGCTCGTGCAGCAGGTTGACGCCGTCCTTGATGTTGCGGGAGTCCGGCGGGTCCAGGAACGGGAAGGCGGCGATGTCGCCGAGGCCGGCGGCGGTCATCTGGAGGATGACCGAGGCCAGGTTGGTGCGCAGGATCTCGGCGTCGGTGAACTCGGGGCGGGAGAGGAAGTCCTCCTCCGAGTACAGCCGGATGCAGATGCCGTCCGAGGTGCGGCCGCAGCGGCCCTTGCGCTGGTTGGCGCTGGCCTGGCTGACCGCCTCGATCGGCAGCCGCTGGACCTTGGTGCGGTGGCTGTAGCGGGAGATCCGGGCGGTGCCCGGGTCGATCACGTACTTGATGCCGGGGACGGTGAGGCTGGTCTCGGCGACGTTGGTGGCGAGCACGATCCGGCGGGAGCCGGAGCGCTGGAAGACCCGGTGCTGCTCGGCGGAGCTCAGCCGGGCGTACAGCGGCAGGATCTCGGTGGACTTCAGCTTCAGCTTGCCGAGCGCGTCGGCGGTGTCCCGGATCTCGCGCTCGCCGGAGAGGAAGACCAGGATGTCGCCGGGGCCCTCGGCCTGGAGCTCCTCGGCGGCCTCGCAGATCGCCTGGATCTGGTCGCGGTCGCGGTCGGCGTCGGAGGCGTCCTCGTCGGCCGCGTCCTCGTCGACGACCGGGCGGTAGCGGACCTCGACCGGATAGGTGCGGCCGGAGACCTCGACGATCGGGGCGTCGCCGAAGTGCCGGGCGAACCGCTCCGGGTCGATCGTCGCCGAGGTGATGACCACCTTGAGGTCGGGACGGCGGGGCAGCAGCTGCTTGAGGTAGCCGAGCAGGAAGTCGATGTTGAGGCTGCGCTCGTGCGCCTCGTCGATGATCAGGGTGTCGTACTGGCGCAGCTCGCGGTCGGTCTGGATCTCCGCGAGCAGGATGCCGTCGGTCATCAGCTTGACCAGGGTGTCCGGGCCGACCTGGTCGGTGAACCGGACCTTCCAGCCGACCGCCTCGCCGAGCGGGCTGTCCAGCTCCTCGGCGACCCGCTCGGCCACCGTGCGGGCGGCGATCCGGCGGGGCTGGGTGTGGCCGACCAGACCGCGCACGCCGCGGCCCAGCTCCAGGCAGATCTTCGGGATCTGGGTGGTCTTGCCGGAGCCGGTCTCGCCCGCCACGATCACCACCTGGTGGTCGCGGATGGCCGCCAGGATCTCGTCCTTCTTCTGGCTGACCGGCAGCTCGGCGGGGTAGCGGATGGCCGGGACGGCGCCGCGCCGGCGCTCGACCAGCAGCTCGGCCTTGTCGATGTCGGCGGCGATCTCGGCGGCGATCTTCGCGCGGGCCTCGGGCTTGCGGACGCGGCGGGCGCCGTCCAGCCGGCGGCCGATCCGCACCTGGTCGCGCAGGGTCAGCTCGGGCAGGCGCGCGGCCAGGTCGCCGATGCCGGGCCCGTCGTCCGGGGCGGCTGCGTCGGCGGACTGGACTGCGGGAGAACTCACGGCGGGCATCCCTCTAGGTTCGCAAGGAGATGCGGCGGCGCGCACCTCGGTTTTCGAGCGCCTCCAGTGTCACAGGGGACGGCGGTCCGCTGCCAACGCCGGTCCCGGGGGAAACCGGGAGGTGGGAGGGGGAGCCGCGGCGCCGGGAGGGGGAGCCGGGCCCGGCGGACGGCGCGGGGGCCGTCCGCCGGGGAAGAGCGGGGGTGATCGGGCGGGGAGGAGCGGGGACGACCGGGCGGGGACGATCGGGCGGGGCTCAGTCCCGGACGGCCCGGTCCACCAGGGCGCCGGCCGCGCCGGTGTACCCGGCCGGGTCGCACAGCGCGGCGATCTGGGCCGCGGTGAAGTGCCCCGCCAGCTCGGCGTGCCCGGCCAGCACCTCGGCCAGCGGCCGGCCCTCCCGGTCGGCGGTCAGCGAGGCCTCGGTGAGCAGCTGCTTGGCCACCGCCTTGCCGAGCTTGGGCGCCAGCCGGGCGGCGATCCGCTCGGACACCAGCTGCCCGCCGGTGAGCTCCAGGTTGGCCCGCATCCGCTCCGGCCGGACCAGCAGCCCCTCGGCCAGCTCCACCGAGGTGTGCGCGGCGCCGCCGGCCAGCCGCAGGCACTCGCGCAGCAGCAGCCACTCGGCGTGCCAGGCACCGCCCGAGCGCTCGTCCTCGGTGACCAGGCACTGGGTCAGCCCGGCCGCCAGCACCGGCACCTGCAGGGCGGCGCTGCGCAGCAGGGTGGCCAGCACCGGGTTGCGCTTGTGCGGCATCGCCGAGGAGGCGCCGCGGCCGGCCACGGCCGGCTCGACCACCTCGCCGACCTCGGTCCGGGTCAGCGACTGCACGTCCACCGCGATCTTGCCGAGGGCGCCGGCGGTGAACGCCAGCGCCGCCGCCAGGTCGGCCATCGGGGTGCGCAGCGCGTGCCAGGGCAGCACCGGCCGGGCCAGCCCGGTCTCCGCCGCGAAGGCGTCCACCAGCCGGTCCAGGTAGCCGCCGGCCTCGACGTCCGGGTCCGGGCCGTCCAGCCGCGCGTACTCCAGGTAGCCGGCCAGGGTGCCGGCCGCGCCGCCCAGCGCGACCGGCAGGCCGTCCGCCAGCACGGCCGCCAGCCGGCGGTCGGCGTCCAGCACCAGCTGCCGCCAGCCGGCCGCCTTGAGGCCGAAGGTGGTGGGCACCGCCTGCAGGGCGAGGGTGCGCCCGGCCAGCACGGTGTCCCGGTGCCCGGCGGCCAGCGCGGCCAGCGCGCGGGCGGTGCGGTCCAGGTCGGCGCGGATCAGCCGCAGCGCCCGGGCGGCGACCAGCATCGCGCCGGTGTCGAAGATGTCCTGGCTGGTCGAGCCGCGGTGCACGTACTCGGCGGCGGCCGGGTCCTCGGCGGCCACCACCCGGGTCAGCGCCTGGACCAGGCCGACCACCGGGTTGGCGGTCTCCCGGGAGGCCAGGGCCAGCTCCCGGACGTCGAACCGCTCGGCCCGGGCGGCCCGGGTGATCGCGGCGGCCGCCCCGGCGGGCACGGTGCCCAGCCCGGCCTGGGCGCGGGCCAGCGCGGCCTCCGCGTCCAGCATGGCCTGCAGCCAGGCGCGGTCGGCCACGGCCGCCTCGACCGGGGTGCCGGCCCGGACGGGGGAGAGCAGTCCGGAGTCGGGCCCGGCCCCGTCCGGTCCGGTTCCGGCCGGCCCTGGTCCGTCCGGCCCGGTTCCGTCCGGCCTGGTGTGACTCTCCGTCATATCACGACGCCTCTCAGCTCGGTCTCGGCCGACCGCGGTCGGACCACGGCCGGCGGCTCGGTCGCCGGCGGCAGCGCCAGCACCGCGCGGGCGATGGCGTCCGAGTCGCCGAGGGTCACCGAGTCGACGCCGGGGCGGATGCCCGCGGCGGTCACCCAGTGCACCGACTCGGTCGGGACGCCGTACGCGAACCGGCGCGGGTGCGCCCGGCCGCGGGCGTCCAGCAGCCGGTAGGGCCGCTCGGTGACGGCGAGGCCGCCGGTCTCGTAACTGCTCCCGTGATCCCCGCCGATCCGGTACGCGGCGCACTGCTCGGTGTCCAGCAGGTGCCGCAGCAGCGGGTCCTCGGTGCGCCGCAGGTCGGGCTCCGGCAGCCGGGCCTCGACCAGCACCGACGCCCGGACGCAGGGGCCGGGTACGGCGGTGGAGCGCGCGGTGAACGCCGGGTCGACCGGGTCGATCCGGATCTCCGTGCCGGGGCCGAGCAGCTCCAGCACCCCGGCCTCGACCAGGGCGATCAGCTGCTCGATCCGCTCGGCCGGCGGGCCGATCGACAGGAAGGCGTTCAGCGGGGTGTACCAGCCCTCCAGGTCGTCGCGGTGCGAGCCGCCCTCCAGTCCGCCGTGGTCGACCGCCAGCCGGATCTCGTTGCGCAGGTCGCGCAGCACGTCCAGGGCGGCCTTGAGCGGGCCGCTCAGATTGCCGGCCCGGGCCTCGGCGACGTCCCGGCGCAGGTGGTCGAGCAGCCAGTCGCGGAAGTCCGCCCGGTCGGTGAACTCCCGTCCGGCGTACGGCCGGGAGAGCCGCTCCCAGCTCCACCGCTCGGCCTCCGGGACGCCGTACGCGTCCAGCAGCGCGGCCGGGTCGGCGGCGGTCAGGAACCGCTCGGTGAACGCCGGGCGTTCGGCGCCGCGCGCCTTGGCGGTGAGCAGCGCGCCGTAGTAGACGGCCTCCACCTCGCGGGAGATCAGCGGCCAGAGGTCGGCGCCGAACCGGACCGGCTCGCCCCGGCGGGCGCGTTCGCGCAGCCCGGCGACCAGTTCGGGGGTGAGCAGCCGGGGCAGGTGGCGCCCGGACGCGCCCTTCTCGTTCTCGCCGCGCGCGTGGTACGGGATGCCGCGCCGGGAGGTGGCGTAGAGCCGCGGCTCGGTGCCGGACGGGCGGTAGACCAGGGCGTCGTCCACCCGCTCGAAGTGGCCGCCGCGGCCGAGCGTGAACAGCGCCATGTGGTCGAAGAAGTTGAGGCCCAGGCCGCGCAGCAGCACCGCCTGGCCGGGCCGGGCGGCCACCCGGAGGTCGGCCGGGTTGGCCGGGGTGACGTAGGTCAGGTGGTGGGTCCGGGCCAGGGCGGCGGTGCGGGCCTCGCGCGGGGTGGGCCGGGCGGGGAGGTGGCCCTGGGCGAGCACGACGGCGTCCAGCCGGTTGAGCCGGGTGCCGTCCTCCAGCCGGACGCCCTGCGGGCCGCCGGGGGCGCCGTGCGCGTCGGTCATCGCGACGGCCCGGGAGCGGTGCACCCGGACGGTCACGGTGGGCGGGGCGGCGGCGAGCACGGCGCGGAAGGCGTCGTGCAGGTAGTGGCCGTAGAAGGCGCGGGTGGGATAGGAGTTCGGGCCGAGGTCGGCGGCCTCGGCGAGGGTCTGGTCGTCGTACCCGGCCGGCTGCTCGTCTCCGGCCGGGTGCTCGCCCTTGGCCAGCGACCGGGCCCATTCGTAAAGACTCGGTCCGGGTTCGACCGGACCCTCGATCCGGACGCTGTCGTCGGTGTACACGGTGATCTGCGAGGCCACCGTGTTCATCAGGAGGTGCCGGGACTGGTCGGTGCGCCAGACCCGGCCCGGGCCGGGGGCGGCCGGGTCGACCAGGTGCACGGTGACGGTGCACCCGGCGGGGGAGGTCCGTTCGTTGGCGCAGAGCCGTTCCAGGACGGAGAGGCCGCGCGGACCCGCGCCGATGACGCAGATCCGGAGATGACGGTCGATCATGCCCACGCGCCGCATCGTAGTTGTGATGATCCGATGATGAAAAGGTCTAAGAAGCGTGCGTACACGTTCGGACCTTGACTTGAAGTCGACTTCACCTCCTAGCCTCGGCGGCACATCCCGCAGCCCCAGGAGGCAGACGTCCCATGACCGTTCGGCTGAACCACACGATCGTCCCGGTCCGCGACACGGCGGAGTCCGCCCGCTTCCTCACCGAGGTCCTCGGCCTCGCCGACCCGGTGCGCAGCGAGCCCTTCCTGGCCGTCCGGCTCGGCAACGAGGTCACCCTCGACCTCCTGCGGGTCGACGGGCCGGTCCCCGTCGGGCACTACGCCTTCCTGGTCGACGAGGAGGAGTTCGACGCGATCCTCGACCGCGTCCGGGCCCGCGGCCTCACCTACTGGGCCGACCCGTTCCACCGCCACCCCGGCCGCACCAACGACTGGCTCGGCGGCCGCGGCGCCTACTTCGAGGACCCGAGCGGCCACAACCTGGAGATCATGACCCGGGCCTGACCGTCCTGGCCACCGCCGGCCGGCGCGTCTGCCCGATGGGCCGCCCGCCGCTGCCCCGGCGTACCGTTTCCCCCGTTCCCCCGCCCGTCCCCTCGCCCCCGGGCAACGGTTGGCGGCCCACCCGGGCTCTGGGAGGGCGAGGAGGTGCTCATGGGAGCCAAGAAGGACGAGCGGGACGCCGAGTTCAACGCGTTCCTGGCCGGGGCCTGGCCACGGCTGATGCGCACGGCGTTCCTGCTGACCGGGGACCGCTACCTGGCCGAGGACGTGGTCCAGACCGCGCTGGAGCGGACCTACGCCGCCTGGGCGAAGGTCACCCGGGCCGACGAGCCGTACGCCTACGTACGCCGGATCGTGATCAACGAACACGCCCGCCGCTTCCGGCGCCGGGTGCCGGAACAGCTGGTCACCGCCGTGCCGGAACGCACCGGCCCGGACGGCTTCGCCCGGCTGGACGACCGGGCCGCGCTGCTCCAGGCGCTCGGCACGCTGCCGCCCGGCCAGCGCCAGGCGGTGGTCCTGCGGTACTGGGAGGACCTGAGCGAGACCCAGGCCGCGGCCGCCATGGGCTGTTCGGTGGGCACGGTCAAGAGCCAGGCGTCGAAGGGCATCGCCAAGCTGCGCGAGCTCTCCTCACTCATCACCATGACGAGCATCGGAGGTGCGGCATGAACCGCGACGGGACGCCCGCGAACACGGCGGTCGACGGCGGCGAGGAGGTGGCCCGGGCGCTGTCCGGGCTGGTGGAGACGGTGGAGGTCGGCCCGGTGCCGTACGACGCCGTCCGGGCCGGCGGGCGCCGCCGGGTGGTGCGGCGGCGCACCGCGCTGACCGGGGCGCTGGCGCTGGCCGTGGTCGCCGCCGTCGGCGGCGTCGCGGCGGTCAACGGCGGCCCGGCCCGGCCGGGCACGGAGGCGACGGTGACCACCGTCGCCGCCGCGGCCGCCCCGGGCCCGGCCACGGGCCCCGCCGCAGTGTCCGCCGCGCCGTCCGCCGGCCCGCGCGATCCGTTCACCCCGGTCCGGGCCCAGGTGGCCTCGGGCACCAAGGACGGCAAGCCGTGGACCGTCTGGGCGGCCCTGTGGCCGGCCCCGGGCAAGGAGAAGGTCCACGAGCAGGCCCGCCGGATCTGGGAGGAGGACGCCGCCGCCGGCTCCACGGACGCGGCGCCGACCACGGAGTTCGTCGACCGCTACGTGAGCACGGACACCGACCGGGTGGTCTTCTACTTCGTCCGGGACGGCAAGCGGATGACGCGCTCGATGCAGGGCGACCTGCCCGTCCCGGGGACCCCGCTGGACCTGGAGTACAAGGACTACTCCAAGTACAACGACTTCCCCAACATGTACATCGGCCCCTCCGCCAAGACCGGCGAGAGCGACCCGCTGTACGGCGCCCCGTGGGTGGTCCTGGGCAAGATCAGCCCGGACGTCGCCCGCGCGGAGGTGAAGTGGGCGGACGGCACCACCCTGGAGCCGCCCATCGTCTCCCTCGGCGACTCCGAGGTCCGCTGGATCGGCGTCGCCCGCCGCGGCGTCACCGCCGAACTCCGCCTCTACAAGGCCGACGGCTCCCTCCTCGCCAGCGAACGGACCTGGATCGACGGCTGACCCACCCCCCCCGCCCGGATCCTCCGGGCATACGACGAAGGCCCCGGAGATGATCTCTCCGGGGCCTTCGGGGTTGTGGCCAGGGCCGGGGTCGAACCGGCGACCTTCCGCTTTTCAGGCGGACGCTCGTACCAACTGAGCTACCTGGCCGTACTGCACCGTCTCTTGACGAGACGAGCGATCCCGACGGGACTTGAACCCGCGACCTCCACCTTGACAGGGTGGCGAGCTAACCAACTGCTCCACGGGACCTTGTAGTGGCGAACCACTTAGGTCTTGCGTCACTGCACTTTACTACGGTACTGCGTGCCCCCAACGGGATTCGAACCCGTGCTACCGCCTTGAAAGGGCGGCGTCCTGGGCCACTAGACGATGAGGGCTTGCGGCCTGTCCCGCCGTTTCCGGCGTTCGGGGACGTCGAGAAGCATATGGGATGTCGGGCCGAACGCCAAAACGGCTTTCGACCGGGTGGGTGGCGGGGGCCGGGCGGGGGCCCGGGGGTCAGGACCAGCCGAGTTCGTCGAGCTCGTGGTCGTCGAAGCCGAAGTGGTGGGCGACCTCGTGGATCACCGTGGTGCGGACCTCCTCGACGACCTGGGCGCGGTCCTCGCAGTAGCGGAGGGTCGGGCCGCGGTAGACGATGATCCGGTCGGGCAGGACGCCGGCGTACCACTCGCCGCGCTCGGTGAGCGGGGTGCCCTCGTAGAGGCCGAGGAGTTCCGGGTCGGCGGGGTCGGGTTCGTCCTCGACGAAGACCGCGACGTTGTCCATCATCGCCGCGAGCCGCGGGGGGATCAGGTCGAGCGCGTCGCTGACCAGTACCTCGAACTCTTCCGGGGTCATCTCCACCGGTTCATTGTCGGGTCTGGGGTGACGGCGTGCCAGGTGGTGCGGGCCGGTGTTTCATGGGCCCATGGCGACCTCGGAGGGCTTGGTGGCGGATGGCCCGGTGAACGGCCCGGTGGCGGGTCCGGGGGAGGGCGGCGCGGCGCGGCGGCGGCCGCCGGTGCTGCGCGGGCAGGGGCCGGCGGTGGCGGTGGTCGCGGTCGGCGGGGCGCTGGGGGCGGCGGCGCGGTACGGGGCGGGGCTGCTGTGGCCGGCCGGCCCGGCGGCGTTCCCGTGGACCACGCTGCTGGTCAACGTGGTCGGCTGCGCGGTGATCGGGGTGTTCCTGGTGGTGGTCACCGAGGGGCGGCCGGCGCACCCGCTGCTGCGGCCGTTCTTCGGGACCGGGGTGCTGGGCGGGTTCACCACCTTCTCGACCTACGCGGTGGACGTCCGCCGGCTGGTGCTGGACGGGCGGCCGGGGGCGGGGCTGGCGTACCTGGGGGTGACCCCGGTGGCGGCGCTGCTGGCGGTCTGGGCGGCGGCCGGGGTGACCCGCCGTCTGCTGCTGCGCGGGGCCGCCCGCAGGGGCGGCGGCGGGGGCGCGGCGGGGGAGGGCGGGGCGTGAACTGGCTGCTGGTGGTGGCGGGCGCGGTGGTCGGCGCGCCGTTGCGGTACCTGACCGACCGGGCGGTGCGGTCCCGGCGCGACTCGGTCTTCCCGTGGGGGACGTTCACGGTGAACGCGGTCGGCTGCCTGGTGCTCGGGCTGGTGACCGGGGCGGTGGCGGCGGGGGCGGCGTCCTCGCAGGTCCAGCTGCTGCTCGGGACGGGGCTCTGCGGGGCACTGACCACGTACTCGACCTTCTCGTACGAGACGCTGCGGCTGGCCGAGAGCGGGGCCGGGCGGTACGCGCTGGCGAACGTGCTGGGCAGCGTGCTGGCGGGCCTGGCGGCGGTGTGGGCGGGGGCGGGGCTGGCCTCGGCGTTCTGGGGCTGAGCCGCCCGCGGCCGGGTGGGTGCCCGACGAGGGCCGGTGGGTGCCCGGCGCTCGTTCGAGTGCTTTCGGTGGTTTCGCCCGTGTCCGTGCGCCGGGGGCGCGCGTTGGACACCAGACATGGTGGCCGTGCGCGGTGGGTGGACGGCCCGGGTGGGGCGGCTGCGGGAGAGGGAACTCGGTGGCGGCGATGCGTTCGGTGCGAGCGGTGGGTTCGGTGCGTGAGGTGCGTTCGGTGCGTGAGGTGCGTTCGGTGCGGGTGACGCGGGTGGTGCGCGAGGCGGTGGAGCGGCGGGCCGAGCCGCGTGCGGCGGCGGTGCGGACCCGGGTGGTGCGGGCGGCGGCGGTGCTGGCGGTGGCCGGGCTGGGGCTGACCGGCTGCATGTCGGTGGGGCCGGGCGCGGACGAGAAGCACGGCACGGTGCCGGTCGGCCAGGCCGGGACGCCGACCAAGCCGGGGGCCGTCCCGTCGGCCTCGCCGAGCGGCGGCGGGCACCCGGGTGGTGCGTCCGGGCGGTCGGAGCGCGCCGGGGGCGCGCAGGCCCAGAACGCGCCCGCGGGCGGGATGAACGCGGTGCCCGGTGAGTCGGCCGCCGGCGCGAACGGGGCGAACGGGGCGGGTGGTTCGAGCGGTGCGGGCGGCGTGAACGGCGCGCCCGCGGGCGTGGAGCCGGTACCGGTGGCGGCCCCCGGCGAGCCCGCGCCCGGCGCGAGCGGAACCGCGGGGGGCGCGAGCGCCAGCCCCGCACCCCGACCGGGCGGCACCGGGACGGCCACCGGCGGCCCCGCCGGGACCGGGACGGCGGGGACCGGCGCCGCCGGCGGGACGGGCCACGGCACGGGCGGCACCGGGGCCACCACGGGCACCGGCAGCGGCACCGGGGACGGGCGCTCCGGGGGCGCGACGGCGTCCACCCCGGCGGCCAGCCCGACCGGGCGCCCGCCGTCCTCCCCGGAGCCCGGGCACACCACGCCCGCGCCGACCGCCACCCCGGCCCCGGAGCCCACGCCCGCCGCCACCACCTCGGCGGCGCCCAGCTCGGGGGCGGGCGGCCAGTGACGCGGGGCGGCCGGAGCGGCAGGGTCGGGCGGTGCGCGGGTCGGGCTCCTGACCTCGGCTTTCCCGGTCCGGCCAGCACATTTGCCTCTGATCCCGAGGTTCGGCTATGGTGGTAGATCGTTCGTTTGAATCATTTGTCTGGCGCCCTACTCCCATCTGGCGCCCTTGGCGCGTACCGGCGATCCGTGGCTGACCGCATAGAGGCGGTTGTGAAACAGAACCCCGGACTTTGGCGCGTGCCACTTCCGGAAGGTTTTGAATGTCTCTCGTTGACGACGCCCGCTTCGCCATGCCCGCGAACGAGTCCGCCGCCGATGTCACCACCACCGAGCCGACCGCCGACACCGTCGAGGCCACCGTCGCCGCCGACGCCGTCGCGGTCGAGGCCGACGCCGAGCTGATCGCCGCCGTCGACGCCGTCGAGGACGACGCCACCGCCGAGGACACCGAGGTGGAGGCCGCCGAGCCGACCATCACCTTCGGCGACCTGGGCCTGCACGACGACGTCGTGCGCGCCCTCGCCAAGCGCGGCGTCACCACCCCGTTCCCGATCCAGGCCGCGACCATCCCGGACGCCCTGGCCGGCAAGGACGTGCTGGGCCGCGGCCGCACCGGCTCCGGCAAGACCCTCAGCTTCGGCCTGCCGCTGCTGACCCGCCTCGCCGACGGCGAGCGCACCAAGCCCAAGCACCCGCGCGGCCTGATCCTGGTCCCGACCCGCGAGCTGGCCATGCAGGTGGCCGACGCCCTGGAGCCGTTCGGCTCGGTGCTCGGCCTCAAGCTCAAGGTCGTCTGCGGCGGCACCTCGATGTCGAACCAGATCTACGCGCTGGAGCGCGGCGTCGACATCCTGGTCGCCACCCCCGGCCGTCTGCGTGACCTGCTGAACCGCGGCAGCGCCAAGCTCGCCGACGTCCGGACCGTCGTGCTCGACGAGGCCGACCAGATGGCCGACATGGGCTTCCTGCCCGAGGTCACCGAGATCCTCGACCAGGTGCCGGCCGGCGGCCAGCGCCTGCTGTTCTCCGCCACCCTGGAGAACGAGATCGACACCCTGGTCAAGCGCTACCTGAAGAGCCCGGTCACCCACGAGGTCGACCCGTCGGCCGGCGCGGTCACCACCATGACCCACCACATCCTCGTGGTGAAGCCCAAGGACAAGGCGCCGATCACCAACGCGATCGCCGCCCGCAAGGGCCGCACGATCATCTTCGTCCGCACCCAGATGGGCGCCGACCGCGTGGCCGAGCAGCTCATCGAGGCCGGTGTGAAGGCCGACGCGCTGCACGGCGGCATGACCCAGGGCGCCCGTACCCGCGTCCTCGGCGACTTCAAGGACGGCTACGTCAACGTCGTCGTCGCCACCGACGTCGCCGCCCGCGGCATCCACGTCGACGGCATCGACCTGGTCCTCAACGTGGACCCGGCCGGCGACCACAAGGACTACCTGCACCGCTCCGGCCGCACCGCCCGGGCCGGCCGCTCCGGCGCCGTCGTCACCCTGGTGCTGCCGCACCAGCGCCGCGGCGTCTTCCGCCTGATGGAGGACGCGGGCGTCGACGCCAGCCGCCACATCCTCGACCACGCCTTCGACGCCGAGGTCGCCAAGATCACTGGCGCCCGCTCGCTGGTCGAGGTCCAGGCGGAGAGCGCGGCCAACATCGCCGGTGCCGCCGAGCGCGAGGTCGCCGACATGACCCGCCAGCTGGAGCGCGCGCAGCGCCGCGCCAACGAGCTGCGCGAGGAGGCCGACCGGCTGACCGCGCGGGCCGCGCGCGAGCGGGCCGAGCTGGGCATCGAGGAGGAGGCCCCGGCCGCCGAGGCCGAGGGCGCCGAGACCGCCGCCGAGCCGACCGCCGCCGCCGAGCCGACCGCGACCGCCGCGGTGACCGAGGACCGCGCCCCGTCGTACCGCGAGGCGCGCAGCGAGCGCCCGTCGTTCAACCGCGACCGTGACCGTGACGACCGCGGTGGCCGCTCCGGTGGCTTCGGCGACCGTGAGCGCGGTGGCTTCAACCGTGACCGTGACGACCGCGGTGGCCGCTCGGGTGGCTTCAACCGTGACGACCGTGGCGGCCGTTCCGGTGGCTTCGGCGACCGTGACCGTGGCGGCTTCAACCGTGACCGTGACGACCGCGGTGGCCGCTCGGGTGGCTTCAACCGTGACGACCGCGGTGGCCGTTCCGGTGGCTTCGGCGACCGTGACCGTGGCGGCTTCAACCGTGACCGTGACGACCGCGGCGGCCGCTCGGGTGGCTTCGGCGACCGTGAGCGCGGTGGCTTCAACCGTGACCGTGACGACCGTGGCGGCCGTTCCGGTGGCTTCAACCGTGACGACCGCGGTGGCCGCTCCTTCGGTGGCGACCGTGACCGCGACGACCGCGGTGGCCGCTCCGGTGGCTTCGGCGACCGTCCGGCCCGCTCCTTCGGTGACCGCCCGTCCTTCGGCCGGGACCGCGACGAGCGCGGCGGCAGCAACAGCCGTCCGTTCTCGCGCCGCGACGACCACCGCTCCGGTGGCCGCCCGCAGGCCGGTGGCGGCTTCAACCGTGACCGCGACGACCGCGGTGGCCGCTCCTCCGGTGGCTTCAACTCCGGCTTCAACCGCGACGACCGCAAGCCGCGCTGGAAGAACTGACGCGACTGACGCCGGGTAGCACCTGACGTACCCGTGACGGGCCCGCTCCACTTCGGTGGGGCGGGCCCGTCGTCGTTCCCGGGCCCCGACCGGTGTTGTTCTGCTGCTGAGAATAACCAGTGGCGCCGACCCCGGGCCGTCCCCTACGGTCGGCGGCATGAGCAGCAGAATGCGTGACGTGGCGGCGGTGAACGAGGGCATCGTCGAGCGGGGGAGCTACCGGGCGTCCGGGGGAGAACTCGTCGAGCTGGCCGAGCGGTTGGCGGCGGCCCGGGCCGGGACGGTGTCGTACGACCCGGCCGGGCTGGACGCGCTGGTCGCGGGCGGCGGGCCGGGGCCGACGGCGGACGCCGGCACCGTCGAGGTCACCGCCGAGGGCAGCGTCCAGGCCGCCCGGCGGCTGGTCGAGGCCGGGGCCGGTCCGGTCGGGGTGCTCAACTTCGCCTCCGCGCGGAACCCGGGCGGCGGCTACCTGCGCGGCGCCCGCGCCCAGGAGGAGGACCTCTGCCGCAGCGCCCTGCTGTACACCTGCCTGCTGGAGGCGCCGGACTACTACGAGGCGCACCGGGCCTCCACCGACCTCCGGTACAGCCACCGGGTGATCCTCTCGCCCGAGGTGCCGGTGATCCGGGGCGACGGCGGCGAGCTGTCGGCGCGGCCGTTCCCGGTGACCTTCCTGACCTCGCCCGCGCCCAACGCCGGTCAGCTGGCGCTGCGGGCGGCGGCGCCGGGCGGCGACGGGGCGGCCGTCGACGTCCGGGGCGTGCTCGCCGAGCGGGCCGAGCGGGTGCTCGCGGTGGCCACCCGGCACGGGATCCGCGCGCTGGTGCTGGGGGCGTGGGGCTGCGGGGTGTTCCGCAACGACCCGGCCGAGGTCGCGGAGGCCTTCGAGGGCGCGCTGACCCGGTACGGCGCGGCCTTCGACCGGGTGGTGTTCGCGGTCTGGGACCGGACGCCGGTCTCGCCGAACCGGGCCGCCTTCGAAGCCCGGTTCCCGGGTTAGGACGTGGCGCGTGGACCGGCTCCGGGGGTCAGGTCGGGGGGCAGATCGGGGGGCAGATCGGGGGAGGCCGCTACCGCATCGCCTGTTCGAAGGCGAGCGCCGGCGCGGCCCCGGCGAGCCGGGCCGTCGCCTCGGCCGGCGTCAGCACCCGCTCCAGCCGCAGGTCGCCCGGCACCTGCTCGATGAACCGTCCGGCCGACCAGCTCCGCTCGTACGGCTGCGGGTCCAGCACCAGGGTGCGGACGCCGTCCACCACCGGGATGTCCTCCGGCATGCCCTCGTTCCAGATCCAGCCGCCGTCCGGCGCCACCAGGTTGAACGCGCCGGTCGCGATGAACCGGCGCCCGTCCAGCCAGCCGGTGCGGCTGAGCGCGACCACCTCCGGGTCGGGGCGGGGGCCGGGCAGGTGGCCGCCGCCGATCAGCACCTCGGCGAGCAGCGTATGCAGCTGGAAGTTGTCGGTCAGGCCGTCCATCCGGAGCAGGTAGCCGGTGCCGCTCGGGCGGTGCAGGACCAGCAGCGGCTCGTCGTCGAGGGTGGCGGTCAGGTACCGCAGGCCCTTGAGGTCGTGCTGCTCGGAGCGGTCGCGGTAACGGTCGATCAGCTCGACGAGGACGTCGGCCACCCCGGCGGCCCGGGCGGTGCGGCGTACGGCGGCGTGCGTGCAGAGCGCGAACGCGGCCTGCTGCCACAGCTGGAGCGTCCACCAGCCGGCCACCGCCCGGTGGGCGTGCCAGCCGTCCAGGCGTCCGGGCTCGGCGATTCGGGCGTGGGCGTGGCCGGGGTCGTCGCGGTCGGGGTCCGGCAGCTCCTCATCCCTGGCGGACCCGGCGGACCCGGCGGCGTCGGCAGTGCCGCTCGCGCCGGTCGTGCCGTTCGCGCCGGTCTCGGCCCACCGTTCGATCAGCAGCAGCGCCCCGGTCAGCGCCTCGCGCAGCCCGGCGAGGACGTGGTCGGCGCAGGCCACCGGGTCGGCGCCGCGCTCCACGCAGGCACCCACCATCATCGCCAGGTGCGCGCGGGGGAACGCCGGCACGTCCGGGAGCAGCGCGGCCAGCCGCGGTCCGACCGCCGCCGACTCCCGCTCGCCGGCGGGCCCGAGCAGTCCGCCCAGCCGGCGCAGCGCCGCGTCGAAGCGCTCGCCGTCGTCCGTGCCGTCCGCCAGGGCGGCCACCGCCACCTCGAATTCGCTCACCGCCAGGACGAGATCGGACGGCTGACGGTTCGACGGCCCGGTCGGGCCGTCCTGCGCGGAGTGAGGGTCGAACACCATTCGCCGCAGCATAGGGGCCCGCCCCGAGGGCGCCGCGCGCGGGGTTCGGCCGTCCGTTCGACGGAAACCCCGGCGCGGCCGGGGCGCCGTCCCCCATACTCGCGCGGGTGACCGCGTCCAAGGCCCATCTCAACGTCCCCGCCGCCACCCGCGTCCCGGCCGCTACCGACACACCGGAGTCCGCCGCCGAGACGGCGCTCCGGGCGACGCCGCTGGAGCTCTTCCTCGACCTCGTCTTCGTCTTCACCGTCACCCAGCTGACCGGCAGTCTGGCCCACCACCTCACCCCGGGCGGCCTCACCCAGGTGCTGGTGATGCTGGCGGTGATCTGGTGGATGTACGACGCGTTCATCTGGCTGACCAACGCGGTACCGCCGCGCACCCACGGGCGGCGCGGCCTGCTGCTGCTCGCGATGGCCGGCTTCCTGGTGATCTCGCTGTCCGTCCCGCACGCCTTCGAAGGCAGCGGTGTGGCCTTCGGCTGGGCGTACCTGCTGGTGGTGGCCGTGCACACCGGCATGTTCGCGGTGTCCGGGGTGGCGCTCGGTCCGGTGCTGCGGATGGGCGGGCTCAACCTGCTGAACACCGCGCTGGTGGTGGTCGGCGGCTACTTCACCGGCTCCGTCCAACTCGCCTTCTGGGCGGCCGCCTTCGCCCTCCAGTTCGCGATCCCCCGGCTGGTGGACCTGCCCAGCTTCCAGCTCCGCGCGGACCACTTCGTCGAGCGGCACGGGCTGGTGGTGATCATCGCGTTCGGCGAGTCGGTGATCGCGATCGGCGTCGGCGCCGGCACCGCCGACCTCACCGCCCCGCTGGTCGCCGTCGCGCTGCTGAGCCTGGCCGTCTGCGTCGGGCTCTGGTGGGCGTACTTCGGCCACGACGACGACACCCGCGCCGAGCACCACATGGCCGCGCTGCCGTCCGAGCGGCGCAACCAGGTCGCCGTCAGCGTCTACAACCTGGGCCACTACGGGCTGCTGCTCGGCGTGCTGCTGTTCGCGGCCGGGGTGAAGTCGGCGGTCGCCCACCCGGGCGCGCCGATCACGGCGGGCCAGGCGGCCGCGCTGGCCGGCGGGGTGACCGTCTTCCTCGCGGTCAACGCCGCCGTCCGCCGGACCTTCGCGCTCGGCCCCAACCTGCCGCGGCTGGCCGCCGCCGCGCTGGCCACGGCCACCGTGCCGCTCGGCACGCGGGTCTCGGCCCTGGCCCAGGTCGCGGTCATCGTGCTCGCCCTGGGCGCCGCCTTCGGCTGGGAGCGGCGGGAGCGGGACAGCCGGGGAGACCGGCAACCGGGGTCTGTCGGCGCCCGGTGAGAGACTCGCCCCGTGACTGAGCAGAAGATCACCGACGGCCTCTACCGGATCCGCAACGTCGCCACCGGCCTGCTGCTGGAGGTCCCCGGCGGGAGCCGTCGCAGCGGCGTCAAGGTGCTGGTCGCCGCGGAGGACGGCTCGGACGCGCAGCTCTGGCGGCTGACCGCGGTCCACCCGGGCGGCGCGCTGTTCCACGTCGAGAACCTGGCCGGCGGCAAGCGCCTCGACGTCACCGGCGCCTCCCCGGAGAACGGCGTGCCCGTCCAGCAGTGGTCCGCCAACGCCTTCGGCGCCCAGGAGTGGCTGGTCGAACACCACCTCGACGCCCCCGGCACCTACACCCTCACCGCCTTCATCAGCGGCAAGGCCCTCACCGCCCCCGCCGACCCGACCGCCGACCCGGCACCCCCCGTCCACCAGTGGGAGGACACCGACTCCCCGACCCAGTGGTGGCACCTGGAACGCCGGTAGTACTGGCATTCGGCCAGGGAACGCGCCCGCCGGGGAATCTGGAAAGCTGGAGACATGTCGGACTCTGATGCCTGGCAACCCCCGCCAGGATCGTGGGCGTCGTCTGCCGCACGACGCCGGAACATGCAGGCCATCAAGGCCCGTGACACCAAGCCTGAGCGCCTGGTCCGCCAGCTGCTGCACGCCCGGGGACTCCGTTACCGGGTCGCCGCCCGTCCGCTGGCTGAATTGCGCCGCACGGCCGATATCGTCTTCCGGCCGACCCATGTGGCCGTCTTCATAGACGGATGCTATTGGCACGGGTGCCCCGAGCATTACGTATCGCCGCGGACGAATGTCGGCTACTGGTCCGAAAAGGTCGCGCGCAATATTGCGCGCGACCGTGACACGGACCGCCGACTCACTGACGCCGGCTGGCTCGTGCTCCGATTCTGGGAGCACGAGCCATCAGGCGTCTGCGCTGACAAGATCGCGGCTGCGGTTCTTTCGCGGCGCCGGGCGAATGGTGGTAACTGAGAAGTCGAGCTCAGACTGGTAAGGCTCGCTCTGATCTCCGGGCTCGGCTTCGCCAGTGTCCATCACATAGGGCTTGAGCAGCTCTTCCCGGTTGTCGGGGCAGAGGACAGCGGCAATCGCCCGCCCAACGGCCTCGGCAACCGGTGGCGGGAATGCATTGCCGACCTGCCGGTATTTGGCAGTCTTTCCGCCGCTGAACCTCCAGTCCCTGGGAAAGCCCTGAAGGATTGCGGCCTGCTCGACTGTGAGCATTGGGCCGGCCGCGCGGAAGAGATCGCGCTCAGGGACGCACTCGTCAGGGTCGTTCGCTACTCCATTCGCGTCCACCCCGAGTGCGGACCAGGCTGCCTTTGCCCGGGTCGGGCCAAGGTCTGCGCCGCCGTGCTTCTTCGAGCCGCCGACGAGGGTCGGCGCTACGTCGGCACTCGCCTTATCGAGCCAGTCATTGTAGATTTCCTCGCCAGTGCGGATTCTGCCGTCGGATAGTTTGTTCTTTTTATTCCAAAACTCCTCTAGGCGCTCGCGCATTGATTCTTTCAGAGCGTCTGCGACGGTCTTTTGGCCGCCAGAGATCCGCCGAGGCCAGGCGAAACTTGCGGCACCGGCTTCGCTTTCATGGATTGCGACGAGAATAGCGCGCGGGCGGAGCTGGGGGACGCCGAAGTTGCGAGCATCGAGTCGTCGCCAGGAGGTCCTCATTGCGTCGTTTTGGTGCCTGGCGGACCAGTGCTCGTCAATATCGGGAACAACATAGCCGAGTTTTTTGAGCTTGCCGAGGATTCGCCTGCGGTAATCGATGAATACTTCAGGGGGGTCCAGGATTCCTCTGACATTCTCGATCATTACCGCTCTGGGGCGTAGCTTCTCGACAATCCTTAGCATCTCTGGGAAGAGGTCGCGCTCGTCGTTCTCGCCCAGCTTCTTTCCGGCGAGCGAGAAAGGCGGGCACGGTACGCCGCCGGCCAGCAGGTCGAGCTTTCCAGGACGGAGGTCAAGACTCTTCAGGAGATCGGATGCCCGGAAATCCTTGACGTCCATGCGTTCCGGACCAGTCTTCCACTTGGAATCCCAGCCCCACCATTTGTGGCTGCGGATATTTTGCCCAAGGGTCGCCACCGCGTGTGGGTCGAGCTCGACAAGGGCGTGATGGTCGAAGCCGGCGTTGTGCAGCCCAACGGCCTGGCCTCCTGCACCCGCGCAGATCTCGATCGAGGTGAGCTGCCGGGAGGTCTGCGGTCTCCCCTGGCTGGCACCCATGGGCACGGTCCTCCTGGTATGACGCGAAACTGATGCTCAAGTGTCGCAGAGGTTCTGTTGAACCGTGGCGTCCCCTGGCAGCCTCTCCGTCACCCCGTGTGCTGGCCCATGAGCGATGGGCCAGCACACGGGAGGGCAGGTCAGCCTCTTCCTATGTGCTGAAGGAGGTCCCGGATGTCGCTTTCCGCGAGACCGGCGGCGATGGAAGGCTCTTCCTGCAGGTCGGAGAGTTGCTGGACGGTGGGATCATCAAGAATCCGGCCCATGAACTCCAGCTTCTGTTCGAGGCGTGCCGCGACCACCCCGTCGATCGTGCCTTGTGCTGCTAGCACAGTGACCTTGGTCTCCGTCGTGGGAGCCAGGCCAAGGCGGTGGATGCGATCGAGGCTCTGCAGGAACCGGCCGGCCATGAAGTCACGGTCGACGTAGACAGCGTCGTGGCACACCTGGTGCAAGCTGATGCCTTCCCCCAGCGTGGCCGGGTTCGAGATAAGGACCATGCAGTCCGGATCCTCGCGAAACCTCCGGATCTGTTCATCGCGGTCGACGGTGCCGCCATGGACTGTAGCGGGGCCATAGGCCTCAAGAAGCTTGGACAAGGTCGTCAGGCTTCGTACGAAGGTCGTCCAAACCAAGGTCTTGCGGCCGGCTCGGGCATTCTCAGCCACGATCGCCGCAGTCTCCTTGTACTTCGGCGAGAGCTCGTAGCTGGGCAGGTTCTGCATGAGGGTGAACAGTGAGTCGTTCTCCGGCACCTCCAGCGGCGGTAGCTGGTAGGAAAGCGGCTCGTAGCGGCTGGGGCCCTCAAGCAGAAGGGCAGGGCTGATCGCAGCCATCAGGAGACGAAGCGCGGTCTTCCCGAGCGCGCTCAGGTCGTCGCGGGCGGTTCTGCTCGCGATACCGCCCCGGAGTGAGTCGTACAGCTCCCTGTGGACCGGCGGCATCTCGACGTACCGCACTTTCAGGTCCACCGGGGGGAGGCCTAGCTCCTGCTTGGTGGTACGGGTGAAGAGAGGGCGGAGAACCCTGCTGGCGTGGGCGAGATCGCCGCCGGCCACTGCCTGAGAGACAGTCCGCTGGCCGTGCCCAGGCCACACGAAGCCCAGTAGATTCTCAAGATCCTTGGAGCCGTTGGGGGCAGGCGTTCCAGTGAGAATGAGACGGCGCTGGGCAAGCGGTCCGAGCGCCATGCACGCCGCACCGTAGGTGCCACGTGCGCCGAGCTTCATCCGGTGGGCTTCGTCCAGAATGATCATTGACGGGCTGGCCTGGAGCCACGTGGCCAGGGTAGGGAGAGACCGGTCGAGGCGCTCGTAGTTGACGATGAGCACCTCCGCGAACGGGTCGAGCGACCGGTCGAGGATCTGGGTCCGTAGCGGATGGGCGAAGCACATGCCGGTTTCGAACTGCCAGGACTCATAGGCCGACTTGGGACATACCACCAGCAGGCGGCTGACCTTCTTCTCCTCCCGCTCCGCGGCGTAGACCGCCAGTGCGGCGCGGGTCTTGCCGGCCCCGGGCACGCTGAAGTTCGCTCCGTGCTGGAGGGAGAGGAGCTTGGTGATGTCGCGTTGCTGGAACTCCCCGAGATCGGCTGTCCATTCCAGCCCCAGCAGAGTCTGGACATCGCTGGGTGACAGCTTGTCAAGCTGTTCGGACGGGGACTCCAGCCGCTTCTTGACTGTGGCGGCGTCCTGGACGACCCCGCGGACCAGCTTGCTGAGCTGGGGATCCCAGTCCACACCAGCGTGGTGTGGCCATCGGTTGATCTCGCCGAGGCCGGCCAGCAGGTCATCCAGGTCCACGCTCGCGGCAAGCGGGCCGAGCTGGCCACCCGTACGGAAACGGGCGGCCAGCTGGACGAGATCTGCCTGGTGGCCCTGAGTTGTCCTCAGGATTACCTTTGTCCGCTTCTCGTCAAGAGCAAGGCTGAGAGACGCCTCGACGGTGCTGTCTGCCATCAGGACGTCTCCGTAGCCGCGGCGGCCAGCAACCACGCCAGGCCCTCGCCGGGGACCGGGACTCCGCGCCCGGCCTGGCGGGCGAGTTTGCGGAGACTCTCCCTCAGCTTCAGTACCGCATCGTCGAACGCCTCCTCATCGAAGCTGCCAGAGGAGCGGGCCTGGACGAGGTCGATGACGGACTGGTCGATGTCCAGGCAGGCATCGGCGATGCGGGCGGGTGCCATCTGCTTGCGCTTCCGCAATCGAGCGTCCCGGCCTGCGGCGTCAATGGCGCTGTCGAAGGCCGTCCGGGCGTCCTCGAACACCGTCTGAGCCTGATGCTGTGTGGCGCTCTGGAGCTCCGGACCGTTGCTGCGGGCGGCTGCCTTGGCTCGGAGGATCTGGTCATTGATGGCGCGAGCAGCGGCCACCGGCGACGATGCCGCTGGGATCTCGATCCCCAGACCGGGCACTGTCACGGCTTCGGGTTCGGCGTTGCTCACCCCGTCGGTGAATCCAGCCGGCAGTGACTTGCTGAGGTATCCGTTCCTCAGGAAGTCCTCGTCAATGTGCCGGACATCCGTCTTGGAGAAGCCGAGGAGAATTGCTGCCAGACGGTTCTCCTTGAGGATCTCTGCCTGGTCCCGGTCGGTGCTCTCCAGGTTGGTGTAGGTCCGGTGCAACTCGCGGAGCTTCTCCTGGTCGTCCTCGAAGTCGAGGATGCGAAGGGCCGTCCCGCCCTCACTCCTGCTGCGGTCAATCAGCTCACGGATGGTGCTGAGGATCCACCGGCCCTGATGATAGGTGGCCGGCCTGATCCGGAACTCCTTGGCGATGAGATCCGGGGTGCGTCCCAGTGAAGCTTGTTCCTCCATGGCCAGGAGCCAGTTGATGTAGGAGTAGTCGCGCCGGTGGTCCTTGCGCAGTTGCAGGGCGAGTTCAACGGAGTTGATGTCCGTCCAGGTGAAGGACTCAGGCAGAACGCCGACGCGCATCGAACGGGCACCCAGCTCACGAAGCGCAGCAGCACGGGTGTTGCCGTTCACGAGGACACCGTGGTGCGTCACGAGGCCCGGGTCATTCTGGCCGAAGTCGCGCAGGCTCTCCTTGAGCTTGTCGAAAGCGGTGTCCCGGCGGCTCGGGTCGGCCGGCTCGGCTTGGAGGAGGAATTTCAGGTAGTCCTGTCCCTCGACCCCCCACGGCTCCCGGTCGAGAAGAGCATCACGCGCCGGGTCGTGGCTGCGCTGAGCCCGGACCCGGTGAGTGCCAGGGTTGAAGTAGAGGCCGTTCAGCGGCAGATCGACGACCTCGACGTGCAGCGGGTTGTTGTTCCAGTCAACGGTCACCGTTTCACGAGTACTGCCTGTGGTCTTGACCTCCTCCAGGCGCTTCCTGATCAGCTCGCTGAACTCGTCCGCGCGCGGTGGCGGCGGGAACTCCCGCAACATGATTACTTCCCCATCCCCTCGTGCTTGTTCACGCCGGCGTCCATGGCGCTGGCGATGGCATTGCGAGACTCCTGCGGCAGCGTCCGGTAAAGCCCCCAGATGCTCTCAAGCTCGCTCGGCGTGCGACGGTCAGCCTTGATCCACTTGGCGAGCACCTTCTGCTCCAGTGAGGCAAGGGTCAGGACCCTGCCGAGCAACTCGGTGAGATCGACCGCCCGGTCGGTCGTCCCCGTGCTGCACCGCTTGCACTCGGTCAACAGCTGGGTTGTCGAGGACCCATCGGGAAGGTGAACCGTGCGGCGGGAGACGTTCAGCAGCGAGAGTTCGATCCCGTCGCCGTAGGACTCGCCCGAACCGATTCCACAGGTCCGGCAGAGGAATCCGTCGCCCTCAAGGACCTTGGCGCGCTGCGTACTAGTCAGGCTTGCCTTGCGTTCGGGTGCCTTGGCCTGGCCAGGAACCCAGACTTCCATCCCTTTCCGGACATACCGTCGCTCATCCTGAAGGAGCGTGCGATCGTTACGGTGCGTGTCGATTTGCCAGCCATGGTCGCGCAGGTCACGGAGGCGCCGCCCGATCTGTTCCTCGCCGGGGAACGCCTGGCGGAGCTGGCCGCTGGTGAAGACATTGCCGAGTCCGACCTCGGACTCAAGCCAGAGTGCTGCCCGGACCATGCCCCCCTTGTGCGCCTCTTTGTCCTGCCATGACGGCAACGGAATCATCAGCCCCTCCGCTTCCCATTCTTATGAACGGTGCACAACGTCCGGCGGCAGCCGCACGCCACTGCAAACCCCTTGCTGCTTCAGGAGATGGATCTATTGGGCACCCTCGCAAGCGGAAGGTCCATAGGGAAAGGATCTTGCGCGCAGATGAGTCAAAGTGGTGCTGTTGCACACTGGAGTTAAGGGCGGCAGCGGCCAGGCGGCGGCGCGGCAGGGCTGAGAGGGGTGCGGCGTCAGATGCGGGCAGGACAGGTCGGGACGAAGCTCAGCGAGGATCTGGCTCCGGGCAGGTACCGGCTGGCAGAGGCCCTCATCGGCCTTTATCAGCGCCTGCCTGAGATGACGCTGGAGCGCGCAGCAGCTCTGTTCGCTGACCGTGGGTACGGCAGGACGACCGCTGGTGAGCTGTCCCGCTACCTCAACGGCAAACGGGTTCCGCCCTGGAGCTTTGTCTCGCTGCTGCAGGACCTGGCGGCCGAGTTAGCGACACCATCGGACGGTCTGAGCAAGGTTGAGCTGCGCAAGCTCCACGGCGATGCCGAGCGGAGTAGAGGCGCTGAAGGGGCGCTCTGTCAGGCCTGCCCCAGTCTCCTCCAGGAGCGGGACCACCTTCGGGCGGAGGTGGAGCGGCTGGAGGGTTTGCAAGCCGGCTCCGAAGAGAACGAAGAGGTTCCGGTGGCGGCGGAGACGGCGACCGGCAGCGAGTTTTCTCCGCTGCCGGTCGCCCAAGGAGAGGGGGACCGGCAGCGGAGCGCGAACGAGGTGGCGGCTGCGCGGGAACTGGCCGATCGCGCGGCGCAACTGGATGGCGATGGAGATCTGGTGGCCGTGGCCGCGTTGCTCCAGGAGGTTTCGGAGGTGCTCAGCCCCCTGGAGAGTGCTGCGGCACTGGTACTGCTCCGTCAACGGCAGAAGGATCAGCTCGCCGAGAACCTGATCCAGATCTACGTCCGCGGTCAAGCTGACAGGGACGTCATCAAGGTGGCGTTGGAGCTCCATGAGTACGGTCACCCACACGACGCCGGCATGGTGCTGAGGGCTGCTGCACGATGAGGTGCCGGCAAGCAGCCCCCAGGCCTGGGTTCGGGGCTCAGGTCGACAGGTTGGTGTGGAGGGCCGCGAGGTCGGCTTCGGTGGCGCCGTGGGCGTGGAGGTAGGCGGGGAGGGTGCCGTGGTGAGCGCGGATCCACGCGAAGGAGGAGGCGAGGAGTTCGGCGGCGATCGGGCGGGAGACCCGTTCGGTGCCGGTCTCGTCGATGTAGGGGGTGGGGCCGTCGAGCAGCCCGAGGCCGGCGTTGGAGCGCAGGAAGTCGGCGGTGACGTCGGCCTCGGAGGCGCCGAGCAGGGACTGCACGACGGCGATGGTGAGGCCGGTGCGGTCCTTGCCGACGGCGCAGTGGACGACGGCCGGCAGGGTGCCGGGGGTGCCGAGGCGGCGGATCGCGGCGACCAGCGACGGGCCGGCGGTGGCGGCCATGAACGGGTACAGCTCGGCCTGGCCCTCCGGCCAGGGCTGGTCGGTGTCCTCCCGGTTGGCCGGCAGGGTGGGGAGGCTGAGCGTCTCGTGGTCGAGGCCGTGCCGCACGTCCGGCCAGACCTCCAGCTCGAACGGGCTCCGCAGGTCGATCACGGTCCGCAGGCCCAGGGCCTTGAGCCGCTGGGCGCCCTCCGGCGCGAGGGTGTGGAAGGAGCCGGAGCGGAACAGCACGCCCCGGCGGAGCGAGCCGACGCCCCCGGCGTCGCGGAAGTTGCGCACCCCGGGGATGTCGAGGAAGGCGGACGGCAGGTCGGGTTCACGGTCCGGCAGGTCGTCGGTCATGCCCCCCACCGTACGGTCGCGGCCGTCGCCGGGGGAAGGAAACGAGGAGGGAAGGAAGCGGCGGGGGAGGGAAGGGACGGAAACGACGCTTGACCTGAAGTCGACTTCAACTCCTAGGGTCGGTCCCGTCGAAGTGATCGACACCGGAGCACTCGGAGGGGACCGACCGTGGAGTACTCGCACAGCGACGCCGAACTGGTGAAGCAGCCGATCGGCTACTGGAGCTGGGCCGCCTACAAGGCCGTCGTCAGCCGCACCCGGGGGGCCCTGGCGGAGCTCGGCACCACCCAGCCGCAGTGGTGGGTGCTCGCCCAGCTCGCCCGCTCGGACCTCCCGCGCACCCGGGAGGAGGTCTCGCTGGTCCTGCGCGACTACCTCGACACCGGGACGGAGGCCCTGGCCGCCGAGATCGACACGACCGTCGACCGGGGCTGGGTCGTCGAGGACGCCGAGGGCCGGCTCGCCCTCACCGCCGAGGGCCGGGCGTTCTTCGACCGGGCGGCCGCCCTGCAGGGCGACCTCTGGACCGAGCGCCACGCGGACATCTCCGACGAGGAGTACCGGACCACCCTCAAGGTCCTCCAGCGGTTCATCCACAACACCGGCGGCCGCGCCTGGCACCACTGAGTCGGGTGGGTGCCGCTCAGCGCCCGCCGGAGACGTCCAGGAAGGCGCCCGTGGTGTACGAGGAGGCGGGGGAGAGCAGGAAGAGGATCGCCTCCGCCACCTCCTCGGGCTGCCCGCCGCGCCGCATCGGCAGCCCGGGGGCGACCCGGTCGACCCGGCCCGGCTCGCCGCCCAGGGCGTGGATGTCGGTGTGGATCAGCCCGGGCCGGACGGCGTTGACCCGGATGCCCTCGGCGGCGACCTCCAGGGCCAGCCCGCGGGTCATCGCGTCGACGGCCCCCTTGGCCGCCGCGTAGTCCACGTACTCGTTGGGCGAGCCGAGCCGGGCGGCGGCCGAGGAGACGTTGACGATCGCGCCGCCGCTCCCGCCGTGCCGGGTGGACATCCGGCGGACGGCCTGGGCGGCGCACAGGAACGGGCCGGTGATGTTGGCCGCCCAGATCCGGTTCAGCCGGTCCTCGTCGATGTCCTCCAGCCGGCCCTGCTTCTCCAGCGTCCCGGCGTTGTTCACCAGCGCGGCGAGCGGACCGAGTTCGGCGTCGACGGTGTCGAACAGCCGGGCCACCTCGGCGCTGCGGGTGACGTCCGCCCGGACGGCGAGCGCGGTGCCGCCCTCGGCCCGGATCGCGGCCACCACGGCCGCCGCCGAGGCCTCGTCCGCGCGGTAGTTGACGCAGACCCGGTAGCCGCGCCGCCCGGCCAGCCGGGCGGTGGCGGAGCCGATGCCGCGCCCGGCGCCGGTGACGAGGACGACGCCGCCGGGGTGGCCGCCGCCGGGGTGGCCGGCGCGGTGCGGGTCGGCGGGAGCGCTGCTGGTCGACATGGTCCGTACCCTACCCGAGCGCCGTCGGGGCGCTACCGGCCCGAACTCGCCCGCAGCGCGGCGATCTTGGGGGCCCGGCTGCTCGGCGAGTCCAGGCTGAACCCGCGCGCGTCGCCCAGCTCGTCGCGGACGAACGCCTCGGTCCGGGCCACCGCCGCGCGCAGTTCCGCGTTCGGCGGCACGAAGGACAGGTGGACGATCTCGGCGCGTTCGGTGTCGTACTCCCAGAAGCCGACGATCCGCCCGCGGTCCAGCACGATGTGCGTCTGCGGGTCGGCCTCGGTCCCGAAACTCCGCCCCGCCCGGCCGGCCGGGAGCGGGCGGGCCGCGTCCGCCGGGTCGACCAGCCGGGCCAGGTCGCGGTGGAGCAGGTGGATCCCGTCGATGCCGGCCAGCAGCGTGTAGTACGGCTCGGCCGGCACCGTGAAGTCGGCGAACTCCTCTGCGAGTTCGGGCAACAGCAGCAGCTCGGAGCCGGGCGCGACCGGCACCGCGCCGGCCTCCGCGACGGCCTGCCGGGCGGTCGCGGCACCGAAGCCGGAGAACCAGCGGAAGTGCTTGAGCGAGGCGGGACCGGCCCAGCCGAAGTACCGCCGGGCGAGGTCGGCCGCGCCGCCCGCGACCGGCTGGTCCCACCGGGCGTAGCCGTAACGCTGCTGGTCCAGGCGGCCGTTGACCGGCACCCGGCGAAGCTGGCCGCGCGACTGCATCAGCCCGAGGGCCAGCGGCAGGGTGGTCGACAGTCCGCGCTTGCGCCCCGCCTCGCCCAGCTGCCGCACCGCCTCGCCGGTCGCCGCCCGGAGCGCCGCCGGGTCCAGCGGCTTCCCCGCCTCGGCGAGCGCGCGGTCCACGGCCAGGCAGAGCTGCTCGACCTCGTCCCTGGTCACCGCCAGGTGCCGCGCGGCGGCCGCCGCCTCGCCCTCGGGGGCCGCCGCCCCGACCGCCAGGGCCAGCGCGAAGTCCTCGGCCGGGACGACGTACGTGCAGCCGCGGGCGGCCGGCAGCTCGTGCACCTCCAGCCGGGCCACCGCCGCGTCCACCGCCGCCCGGCCCAGCCCGGCGCGGGCGAACAGGCCCAGGTACGGGGCCGCGCCGCCCACGGAACGCGCCCAGCCGGTGGCCGCCAGCACCTCGGCGGCGGACGGGCCGGCAGCGGCGGACGGGTCGTGGGCGGAACCGTCGGCGGACGGGTCGTGGGCGGAACCGCCCGAGGAGCCGACGCGGGCGCCGTCCAGCCACTGCCGGTGCGCCCACCAGGCCCGCAGCTTCGCCGGGTCGACCCCGTGGCCGTGTTCGCCGTTCGCCCTCGCCATGCGGCCCAGTATCGGGCCGCCCGCCCCGCCACCCCCGGAATTCGCTCGCCCGGCGCGGCCCGGTCGGGCGAGACTGCCTGCCGGGAACGAACAGGAATTCGGTGGAAGGAGCCCCGTCCCATGTCCAGCACCCCCGGTACCGTCCTGCTGTCCGGCATCGTCGGCTCGACCGCGTACGGGCTGGCCCACGCCGGCTCGGACATCGACCGGCTCGGCCTGTTCGCCGCCCCGACCGAGCGCTTCCACGGCCTGCACCGCCCCGCCGAGTCGCACGTCACGACCGCCCCGGACCGCACCCTGCACGAGGCCGCCAAGTGGTGCCGGCTGGCGCTGAGCTGCAACCCCACCGCGTCCGAACTGGTCTGGCTGCCGGAGGACCTGTACGAGGTCCGGACCCCGCTCGGCGAGGAGCTGATAGCGATCCGCGGCTCGTTTCTGAGCGCCCGGGCCGTCCGCAACGCCTATCTCGGTTACGCCACCCAGCAGTTCCGGAAGCTGCTGACCCGCGACACCACCGACCCGGCCACCCGGGCCCGGGCCGCCAAGCACGCCCGCCACCTGGTCCGGCTGCTCGACCAGGCCGTCCGGCTGCACGAGACCGGCCACAACCTGGTCCGGTTGCCCGAGCCGGAGCGGGTCCGCGCCCTCGGCGAGCGGATCGCCGACGATCCGGCCCACGCCGAGGTGCTGCTCGCGGCGGCCGAGGAGCGGCTCGACCGCCCCGGCGTCCTGCCCGACCGCCCCGACGAGCGGCCGGCCGACGCCTGGCTGCACCGCGTCCGCGCCGCCCACTACCCCGCAGCCGGGTAGCCCGTGGCAGAGACGGCCTAGGCGATGGCGGTGACCAGCAGGGTGAAGGCCGCGACGATCACGCCCACCCGGGCGTAGTGGTAGCGGTCCCAGCGGTCCTGCTGCTCCTTCCAGTCCGCGGGCCGGTTCTCGGGGGTCCACGTCACGCTCCGGTTGTTGATCGGGACGAGCAGCAGCACGGACATCAGCACGCTGACGATCAGCAGCCCGGCGGCGACGATCACCAGGCCGGCGCCCTCCCGGTCCCATCCGGCGACGGCCCAGACGCCGCTCAGGACGACCGAGGTGATGTACCAGAACGGCATCAGGGCGCCGAGCATCCGGCCGCCGTGGGCGCGGCCGGCCTGGCCGGCCTCCTCGGGGAGTGCCTTGAAGATCCGGTTGACGATGAAGGCGACCGAGAACTCCACCCCCACCATCAGGCCGGTGATCACGGTGGTGACGATCTCAAGTGCGTCGAACATGGCTCCCCCTCCGGGAATCTAGCGCTGCTAGGCGATGAGGCAACGCTAGACCTTCTGCCGCTCGATTGTCTAGCGGTGCTAGGATCGGCTCATGTCGGTACAGGAACGCAAGCAGCGCGAACGGGCGGACCGCGAGCGCCTCATCGTGGCGACGGCCCGCGAACTCGCCGAGCAGCAGGGCTGGGACGCGGTCACCACCCGCCGGCTCGCCGAGCGCATCGAGTACAGCCAGCCCGTCCTCTACAGCCACTTCCGCGGCAAGCGCGAGATCATCGGCGCCGTCGCCCTGCAGGGTGCCGCCGAGATGGCCGTGGCGCTGCGGGCCGCGACGGCGGCCGCGGCCGGCCCGCGCGGCCGGGTCGCCGCGCTCGCCCGCGCCTACCTCGACTTCGCCGAGCGCAACCCGGCGGTCTACGACGCCATGTTCCAGCTCGACGGCGGCCTGGCGTTCGCGCGGGAGGACACGCCGGAGCCGCTGAAGGACGCCTTCGCGGCCCTGCTGGAGAGCCTCGCCGAGGTCGCCGGGGACGGTGTCCACCCGGGCCTGTTCACCGAGACGTTCTGGGCGGCCCTGCACGGCCTGGCCACCCTGACCAGGGCGGGACGGCTGCCGCCGGAGCACATCGCGTGGCGGGTGGACCTGCTGGTGGACCGCCTCGCCGTGGTCTGACGCCCACCTCCCCGGGGGCTACGGTCCGGTGCGGGCCGCCAGCGGGAGGTGGTCGCTGGCCGTGGCGGGCAGCGGCCAGGTGGCGGTGGCAGGCAGCCCCCGGGTGAGCACGTGGTCGATCCGGACCAGCGGGAAGGCGGCCGGCCAGGTCAGGCCGAAGCCGGTCCGGGCGAGGGTGAGGCGGTCGGTGAGCGGGGCGAGCGCGCGGTCGTCGGCGGCGGTGTTGAGGTCGCCCAGCAGCAGCACCCGGGGCAGCGGCTCCCCGTCCAAGGCCTGGCCGAGGGCGGCCAGGTCGCGATCGCGGTGGGCGGTGGCGAAGCCGGTGACGGTCGGCCGGACCGAGGCGAGATGGGCGACGTAGACGGCCAACGGGCCACCGGACGCCTGGACTTCGGCCCGCAGGGAACGGTTCCAGCCGGGGTCGATGGTCAGCCGCCGCGACTCCGTCACCGGGTAGCGGCTCCACAGCGCGACGGTGCCGCTGCGCGCGTGGTGCGGCAGCTCCCCGTCCAGCACGCTCCGGTAGGCGGGCAGCGCGGCGTCGGTGACCTCCTCCAGTGCGACCAGGTCCGGCCGGACGGCCAGCAGCGCGCGGGCGGTGCCGGCCGGGTCCGGGTTGTGGGCGTTCACGTTGTGGGTGACCACGGTCAGCCCCGCCCCGCCCGCCGGGGGCACGCCACCGGAGGGCAGCAGCGGCCCGAACACCCCCAGCCACACCGCCGCCAGCACGCCGCCCGCTCCGGCCGCCACCGGCGCCCGGAGCAGGACCGCGCACAGCAGCACCGCCACCACCGCCAGACCGCTCCACGGCAGGACGCTCTCCCACAGGCTCCCCAGGCCGACGCCCAGGTCCGGTACCAGCCGGTGCCCGCCCAGGGCGAGCGCGGCGGACGACCCGAGCACGGCAGGCACCGGCCCGCGCCGCCACCAGGGCACCGACCGCCACCGGGGCACCGACCGCCACCGCGCCGCCCGCCGTCGGCCACGCGCCGGGCGGCCGACCGCCGCACCCGAGCCCGAGCCCGCGTCCGCGGTCACCACGGGCCCGCTCACCCGGCGGCGTCCGGCAGCTGCGCCGGGCAGGTCCCGCCCGGGTGGGTACGCAGTTCGAAGTGCCACATCTCGTTGGCGTACACCTGGCAGAGCCCGTACCGGGCGCCGTTGCGGATCAGCCAGTCGTCCGCGGCGGTCGGGCCGATGTCCACCGCCTTGCCGCTGACATGCGCGGACTTCTCCGGGGTGTTCACCAGCCGCCGCGCCTGTTCGAGACCGCCGTACCTGGCCACCGCCCGGTCCAGCAGCCGCTGCTGGTACGCCTTGCTGCGCCAGCCCGAGGTGACCGTCATCTCGACGCCCTGGGCGCGGGCATCGCCGGCCGCCCGCCGCAGGGCGTCCAGCAGCGGGGCGTCGAGGTTGCGCACGGCCGGGGAGGCGGTGTCGAAGGGGCTCGGTGCCGTGCCGTCGGGGATCTCCCCGTCCGCCTCCGCCCCCGGGGAGGCGGCGGCGCCGGCGGTGGCCGCCAGGGTCCGCAGGACGTCCCCGGTGCCCGGCGCCCCGGCGGCGCACGCCCCGGCCAGTGCCGTCACCGCCACCGCCGCGGTTCCCACGGCCAGCCGCCGCCGGACCCGGGTCGTCGTCGTCCGCACCCCGTCCATTCCTGCCTCCTGTCGTCGGTCCGTTGCCGGGATCCATTCGAGGAGGAGCGGTGTTGCGAGGGCGTCTGCGCAGGTCGATACGTTTTCGATAGGCCCCATCGGGTCCAATGGGGGACGAACGACGCGGACGACGGGAGAACGGAACGTGCGGGTCCTGGTGGTGGAGGACGAGATCTACCTCGCCGAGGCGGTCCAGGCCGGACTGCGGCTGGCGGCGATCGCCTGCGACATCGTCACCGACGGCGACGCCGCGCTGGAGCGGCTGGCCGTGCACGACTACGACGTCGTCGTCCTCGACCGCGACATCCCCGGCACCCACGGCGACGACGTCTGCCGCAGCATCGTCGAGCGCGGCCTGGGCTGTCGGGTCCTGATGCTCACCGCCGCCGGCCGGCTGAACGACAAGGTGGCCGGCTTCGAACTCGGCGCCGACGACTACCTGACCAAGCCCTTCGACCTGCCCGAACTCGTCGTCCGACTGCGCTCACTGGCCCGCCGCCCGGCCCAGGCCGCCCCGCCCGTCCTGGAGTACGCCGGGCTGCGCCTGGACCCGTTCCGCCGCGAGGTCTACCGCGACGGCCGGTACGTCGCGCTCTCCCGCAAGCAGTTCGCCGTCCTGGAGGTCCTGATGACCGCCCGCGGCGGCGTCATCAGCGCCGAGGACCTGCTGGAACGCGCCTGGGACGAGAACGCCGACCCGTTCACCAACGCCGTCCGCATCACCATCTCCGGCCTGCGCAAACGCCTCGGCGATCCGTGGGTGATCCAGACCGTGCCCGGGGTCGGCTACCGCCTCGGCACCGAGGACCCCGCCCGATGAGCCGCCGGTCCGGCACCGGCGGACGCCCCCGCCGGCTCACCGCCCGGATGCGCCTGACCCTCAGCTACACCCTGTTCGCCGTCGCCGCCGGCACGCTCTCCCTCGCCGTGGTCTACGTCGGCATGCGCTACGTCCCCAACTACCCGCTGACCTCCTCCAACCCGCGCGACCGCGCGGACGCCCCGTCCCGCCAGGAGATCCTCGACTCGCTGCTCACCGCCTCCGGCTACGCCCTCGCCCTGTTGACCGCCGTCGGGATGGTCGGCGGCTGGCTGATCGCCGGCCGGGTGCTGCGCCCCCTCCAGGACATCACCCGCGCCGCCCACGCCGCCGCGAGCGGCGCCCTGGAGCACCGGATCGCCCTCGCCGGGCCGCGCGACGAGTTCACCGACCTCTCCGACGCCTTCGACGAGATGCTCGAACGCCTCCAGCGCTCCTTCGAGGCCCAGCAGCGCTTCGCCGCCAACGCCTCCCACGAACTGCGCACCCCGCTGGCGATCACCCGCACCATGCTCCAGGTCGCCGCCGCCGACCCGGCCGGCCAGGACTGGGGCGAGCTCGTCCGCCGCCTCCAGGACACCAACCAGCGCGGCATCGAGATCAGCGAGGCCCTGCTCCAGCTCGCCGAGCTCGGCCACACCCCGCCCGAGCTCGGCCCCCTCGACCTCGCCGAAACCACCGGGCAGGCCCTGGCCGCCGTCCGCGACGAGGCCCGCGCCCTCGGCGTCACCATCACCGCCGACCTGCGTCCCGCCCCGGCCACCGGCAATCCCGTCCTGCTCCGCCAGACCGCCGTCAACCTGCTGCACAACGCGCTGCGCCACAACCTGCCGGCCGGTGGCCGGATCACCGTCACCACCGGGGCCGACCCCGAACGCCCGGGCCGGGTCCGGCTCTCCGTCGACAACACCGGACCGCTGCTCACCGCGGCGGCGGTGGCCACCTTCACCGAACCGTTCCTGCGCGGACGCGGGCGCACCGCCGGGACCGACCCGGCCCGCCGGGGCCACGGGCTGGGCCTGGCGATCGTCGCCGCCGTCACCGAGGCCCACCACGGCGAACTGCGGCTGGCCCCCGAACCGGCCGGCGGCCTGCACGTGACCGTCGACCTGCCCGCCGGGGCCGTTCCGCCCGCCACGGGCCCGGACCGGCCGGGGAGTTGACGGCGGCACCCGGCCGCTGATGCGGTGGCGGGGTGGTGGTCACGCCTGGTGGGGCCGGGTAGTGCCGAGTGGCGCGTCGCCGGGGGGGCTGCGGGGTCGACGGCGTCACCCGGCCGATCCGGTGCCGCCCGTCCGGCGGTCAGAGCTGGTGCAGCCAGGCGTTGACGAGCAGCGTGCCGCCGGCGAGCAGGGCGACGGTGGTCAGCACCGGGGCGAGGCCGACCCGGTGGCCCCACAGGCCGCCCGCCAGCCGGGCGTGCAGACGGTGGAGCAGCCAGAGCGCGCCCAGCCCGGCGAGCGCGGTCGGCAGGCCGACGCCGAAGTGCGCCAGCCAGGCTCCGCCCATCGTCGGACCGCCCCAGGCGTCGGTGTAGGGGCCGGGCTGGACCAGGGGGTAGAGGACGCCGCGCAGTACGAACAGCGCCTCCATCGCGATCGGGATCAGCGCCAGCAGGCCGAGCGGCACGCACAGCAGCGCGTGGGCCAGCAGCCGGGCCGGACCGGGCTGGTGGGCGGCGGCCCGCGGGTCCTGCCCGGCGGCCGCGGCCCACCAGCGGCGGGCCCGGTCCGCGCGCCCGGTCGCCACCGCGCCGATCGTCACGAGCGAGGCCGGGAGGAGCGCCGCGGCGTACCCGACCCGGCGCGCGGAGCCGAGCGCGACCCGACGCGCGGAACCGGACGCCGTGGTGGGGCCGGTGCGGTGCGGAGCGGTGATCGCCATGGTCGTGTTCCTCCGGGTTCGGGTCGGGCCGTTGTGCCGACGACCGGAAAGCTACGGGCCGGGCGGGCCGGGCGGCGTCAACCCGGGGAGCCAACGCCGACCCCCTACCCGGGTAGGGGGTGGGAGCCGACGCGGTATTGGGCGCCACGGGGCGGCCCGGTCTGGCATGATGTCCACGGTGTACGGGGTGCTAGCTCAATGGGTAGAGCAGCGGACTTTTAATCCGTAGGTTCAGGGTTCGAGCCCCTGGCGCCCCACCGCGGCGAAGGCCCGGGCCGGACGACGTCCGACCCGGGCCTTTCGCATGGGCGGGGCCGCCGCTCAGCGGCCCGCGAAGAGGTAGCCGAGGCCGCCCGCGATCGCCGAGGTGATCAGGCCGGAGGCCAGCACGTGCAGGCGGGCGGGCACTTCGAGCATCAGGCGCACCCCGCCGACCCGCAGGTCCAGCACCGGGGTCGCCGCCCCGTCCTGCGGCTCGGCGGGTACGGTCGGGGCCGGCGCGAGCGGGACCGGGACGACCGGGACGACCGGGAGGGCGGGCGCCGGCTGCTCCGTCGTGGCCGGGGCGGGGTTCTGCTGGTGAGACATGGTCGTACTCCTGCGCGGTGGCGGCGGGTCCGGCGGACCCGGTCGCCACCGGCATAGGCCGGGGGCGGCCGCCCGGCCCACGGTCCGGTGAACAAAAACCTTGGGAGAAAAGAAATCTGATCGTCCGTTGGTTCCGTGGGGGCCGGTGCCTATAACGCCGGCCGAGGGCAGCGCGGTGCGGCGCCGGAACGCAGGAGGGTCGATGGTGCAGGTCGAGTGGAGCGGCGCGTTGCCGCAACCGACGCCATCGGGCAGACATCGGGGCGCACAGCGGTTGTCGACCGCCCCGGGCCCGCCCGAGGACTCGCTCGTCCGGCGGAAGGCGGACCAGGCGCTCGTCGAGCGGCTGGCCGCGCGCGGCTGGGCCGGGCCCGAGTACGTGCTGCTGGAGGCCCGGCTGCTCGACCTCGGGACGAAGGCGCTGCACAAGTGGATCGGCAGCGGCGAGATCTACCGGCGCTGCTTCGAGGTCGGCCGCTCGTTGGAGCGCGACCAGAGGGCGAAGGACGAGCTGCGGGAGCGGGCGGACGAGCGGGAGTCGGTGGTCGGCGAGGCGGTCACGCTTGCCTGGAACCGCTTCCGTGAGCACGCCCTGATCGGCGGCGGCTGGAAGTGCGAGGGCGGCACCACGCTCGCCTCGTACTTCGTCGGCGCGGTGCTGTTCGCCTTCGCCGAGGTCCACCGCCGCTGGTACCGCCGGTACCGGCTGGAGCAGATGGATCTGCTCCTCGGCGACGGCCTGCCCGAGGCCGCGTACGGCAGCAGCCCGGCGGCGGACGAGGTCTTCCGCGACGGGGAGGCCGGCGTGGCGATGGCCGAGGAGATGATCGCGAAGCGGCGGCCCGGCCTTCCCCCGGAGCGGCGCCGGGTGCTCGCGAAGATTGCACACGGACGGTCCTGCGGTCTCACGGACCGGGAGATCGGCGACCTGCTCGGTCTCAGCGCGGACGCGGTGGCCATGCGGATGGCCCGGTTCCGCAAGGGCCTCGACGACGGCCAGTAGGGCCTGACAGACCAGAACGGAGGAGGACGCACCCATGACCAATCCCATGCCCGAGGCCGTCACCGGCGACCTGATCCGTTGGGCCCTGGCAGCCCTCTCGGGGGCTGCGGACGCCGAGTCCCGCACCTGGGCGGACGAGCTGACCGCCCTCGGCCTGCCGCCCGACGGCGCGGCCGAGGTCGACGTCAGCGGGCTGAGCCCGGCACTGCAGACCTTCCTGATCACCCTGGGGGAGTCCTCGCTCGCCCTCGACCTCGACCCGGACGGCATCGAGCCGGCGATCGGCGCGGAGCAGTACGCCTGGGAGGTCGGCGACGACGTCGAGGAATGGGACGGGCCGGAGGAGTGGTCCGCCGTCGGGGATCGGACGCCGTCCGCCGACGCCCTGTACCTGGTGGACCTCCCGGGTATCGGGGAGATCCCGGCGTGGAGCTGCGCCGCCGCGGTCGTGGTGCTGATCCGCGCCCTCGGGGAACTGGGTGACCGGCAGGCCGCGCGGGCCCTGGACCTGCTCCTCGCGTCCGGCGGGGGCGGCACGATCCGGCGGGCCGTCCGCGACGAGGGCCAGTACTCCCATCCGTTCGTGCTGCACGGGGTCCAGCGGCAGGCGGTCATCAAAGAACGTGCGACGCAGCGGGAGAGGTGCCGAGCGGTGCCGGGTCAGAGGAACGCCTCGTACTACATGGTCCTGCTGCTCGACGTGGAGGGCTTCGGCAGGGAGCGGGAACGCTTCGAACAGGAGGTGCTCCGTCGCACGGTGGAGGCGGTCCTGGCGGCCGCTGCCCGGTCGGTCGGCTGGGGCGACGGGCCGGCCCGCGACCGGGGGGACGGGATGCTGGTCGTCCTGCCGGACCGCGCGGACCCGGAGTCGGTGCGCGGCTGGTTTCGGCTGCTGATGGCGGAGCTTCCCCGCCACCTCTCGCCGACCCGGCCGGCGATGTGGCTCGGACTCCGGGGGCCGGGGGAGCCGGAAGCGGTCTTGGTGGCCATCGGCCGGCGTGGCCTACGGTCGGCCGCAACGGATGTCCGAGTCGCCCGGTGGGGCGGACAGCGGCCACTGGCCGTGCTGCCGGAACCGGTGTTCGCCGAGCTCATGGACCCGGACCACCGGGTGCTGGGCATCGGGTCCGAGGGGTGGGTACCCGTGAACACCGGTCTCGGGCGGGGCAGGAACTGGGCCGCGCCGTGGCCCGAGACCCCGGACGCCCAGCACGGACGCCGTCCCGGCCGCGAGTGGAGGTGGCTCCGACCGGTCCCGGTGCCGTCCGGGGCACCGCCCGAGCGGCTGCTGGACGAGTTGCTCGACACCGTGCGGGTGCTGGCCGGCGAGGTGACCCGCACTCGGGTGTTCGCCGGTGGCGGGGGTGGTGGGCCACAAGCCCTGCCCCTGGGCCGGGCCGGCAGTCCGCAGGCGCTCCTGCACGCGGGGAAGGCCGTCGCCACCGAACTGGCATTGCTGGCGGAACTGATCGAGCTACCCCCGGGGGGACCGGACTTGCGCGAGGAGTCCGGCCAAGCGGCGGCCGCCGTACGGGAGTTGGCGGAGTTCGCGGAGAGCGGCCGGCCGGTCTACGCCGAGAGCGCGGAACAGCGGCTGTTCTGGCTGGTGGTGAGACTCGGTTCGGTGCTGGGGTCGGCCGCCCCGGAGGGGCCCGAGCTACCCGAGCCGGTGGCGCCGGAACCCAGCGTTCGGCAACACCGGACACGCTGGGGGCTGTCCGCCAACGTCGCCGCCGCGCGGATGGGCGAGGACTACAGCTGACCCCGTGGGTCGACGGAACCGGATAATCGGTTTGTATGATCCAAATGGGCCCACTGGGGACATCGGGCCCACGGTGGGGGCTGGTGGGGGCGGAGCCGGGGTGCTCGTCGGTTATTGCGACCGTCGTATGTGCAACCTGGGGGCGGTCTCGACCGTCTCTCTGTGTGCAGTGCGTCCGGCCGTAGGGGCGCGGCGTCCGGTGGTGAAAGGTACACGCATGTCAGGTCAGTGGGGCGAGGGTCCGGCTCGCGGCGATGACGCGCCCGGCGCGCTCACGGCCGACGGCGGGTCCAAGGGGGCGGTGCCCCAGCCACGTCCGGGTGGCCGCGCCGAGGCCCGCCGGGCCGCCCAGGGCAAGGCCGGCGCGGGGGGCGCCGCCAAGGAGGC